>NZ_MLCB01000046.1 GCF_001890925.1 Planktotalea frisia | reverse complement strand
ACCGTCGCACCAAGAGGAGAAATCACGCTCAGGCCCGCATCGAAAAACCTTAAACGAAGTCGCCCTACGCGGCATCTGCTTTAACGGCCGCTTTTCCTCCTCCAACAAATGCAAACCTGTATATCAGACATTTACTCTACTGATCGGCCTTAGCACCTTCCAGCTTCCAATCAGCCTCAGTAACGGCCAAGGCCGTAATCTTGGAATAAACAGTGGTGGGAGCCAGCTCCAAAAGGCGTGCTGCACCGGATGGACCAGAGACGCGCCCGTGGGACCGTATCAAACACCGGATCAGGTTCTCACGTTCTAAGCGCTTTAGATCAGACGTGGAAAGAATTTGAGCTTCCAGATCGACTGATTGTGCAGGGCCTGATTGGAACTCAAACTGCAGCTTACGACCCTGTGCTAGAATCGCGGCACGCTCAATCACGTTCTCCAATTCGCGCACATTCCCCGGCCAGTCATACTGCGAGAGCGCTTCAATATTGGCCTTTGAAAGACGTGCTGGTGGAAGGCGCAACCTGCGCGAAGCGCGATCCAGAAAGTGTTTGGCCAAAAGGGGAATGTCGTCAGGCCGGTCTTTGAGGCTATCACAATGGATGGCAAAAACGTTCAACTCGAAGAATAAATCCTGGCGGAAACGCCCTGCCTGCACCTCAGCCGCAAGGTTGCGGGTGGTGGTCGAGATGATCCTCAGGTCAACACGGGTATGAATGTCATCCCCCAATCGTTTGAAATGGCCCTCTTTGATGACTGCGATCAGTTTCGCCTGAAAGGCTTTGGGCAGCTCTGACACGTCGTCCAGACACAAGGTGCCATTGTTTGCCAATGCCAATTTGCCGACGGTATCGCGCACAGCGCCGCGAAATGCGCCGCGCCGATAGCCAAATATCTCGGCCTCAAGCGCTTGGCTGGTGGTGTCGGAACAATTGACTTGCACCAAGGGCCGTTTGCGCCCGCTGCTGGCTTCGTGGATTGCGCTCACCGCAAGGCTTTTTCCAGTGCCCGCGGCCCCTGTGATCAAGACATTCGTTTTGGTATCGGCCACCAGATCAATCTGTATGTTCAGGTTCCGCACAGCAGCAGATTGCCCGATGATACCAGCATGGGATTGGACGTTTCGGATCTCGGTCAACAGGTAGTCGTTTTCCTGTTCCAGTTGAACCTGCAGGGTTTCGACCTCTGCCAAGGCATGGCGCAGCTTTTTTTCGTTTTCTTTGCGCTCGGTCACATCGCGAAAGATAACAACCGCCCCCGCCAAGACGCCGTGATCATAGATTGGTGTAGAGACATATTCAACCAAAATGGGCTTGCCGTCTTTGCGCCAAAAGGCGTCATCTTCCACGCGCACGGTTTTGTCGCGCCGGAATGAATCGTAGATTGGGCACTCATGAGCAGGGAACTGGCCGCCGTCCAGATGGTGATGGTGGATGATGGAATGCAACTCGCGCCCAATCAGATCTTCGGCGTTCCAGCCCAGCATCTCTTGGGCGGCGCGGTTGACGAAGGTGGCTTTGCCCTCTGCATTGATCCCGTAGATGCCTTCGCCTGCGGCCTCAAGGATCAGCTGGTTTTGCGCCTCAACCTCACGAAAAAATCCGTAGATGTTTTGCCATTGCATCAGTCCTGCGCGCTGGTGGGCGTCTTGTTCGGCCAGATATTCACGTCTATTTTGTGCGTTCAGGTCCAGAAAGCTGAGCATCACATCTGACGTCCCTACATGGGTCCCGTAGATGTGCACCCGAAGCGGCATACCATCAGAGCACGCAAATTCTAATGCTGTGTCAATGTAGCGCCCAAAGTGCATCACCGCTTCCAGAAACACAGCTATTGAACCCGAGGGCGAGGTGAGAAACCTGCCGACCTCTATGCCGATAAGATCGGTTTTGAACAGGGTCACCGCATCTTGATTGCATGACATAATCGCGCCAGTACGGGTCCCCACGATAATAGCGGGCAGCGGATTATGCGAAGTCGCAACCGGTGAATGAGAATCGTCCTTCATCTTCACACTGTGGTCAGAGGAAGGACTGTCGTAGCAATTACGATCTATCGTAATTCACGAAAATTCGTATCATCTGCCAAATATTTAATCATTTATTTCAATGAATTGCGTTTTTCAATCACCTCGCAAACCCACTTTCTGCACCTGCACAATCCATGGCAACATAATTCCAAATCAGTTCATGGGGATAGTTATGACAGTGAAAAGCTTAGGAAATCCATTTTCGAAAGACACCGATCTGCGGCACGGGCAAAGCTGTTCGTGTGATACGTGTCAAGCCACCGCCACGCCGCAAACAGCGCATATGTCCAGTGACGACATGCTGGAGCAGGCTGTTGAAAGCGCGATTGTGCGCTCGGTCTTTGGCCACAGCGACATTGGTAGGCGGTCCTTCATGGGGATGGTTGGTGGCACAACAGCTGCTGCCGCCCTGGCTTCTGTCTTTCCACTGGACGCGGCCAAGGCTGCAATCCTCGACAATCTCGGCACGCCCGAAAAGACTGACCTGAACATCGGCTTTGTGCCGATTACCTGCGCCACACCCATCATCATGGCAGAACCGCTGGGCTTTTATTCCCGCTACGGTCTGAATGCTAAGGTGATCAAAACCGCTGGATGGGCCGTGGCCCGTGATAAATCGCTGTCGGGTGAATACGACGCCTCCCACATGCTGACGCCGATGCCATTGGCAATGACCTTGGGGGCGGGATCCATTGCAGAGCCCTATATCATGCCAGCCGTTGAAAACATCAACGGTCAGGCGATTGTTTTGGCCAACGAACACCTCGACAAGCGTGATCCGAAGCAGTGGAAAGGCTTCACCTTTGGGGTGCCGTTCGAATATTCGATGCACAACTTCCTGCTGCGCTATTACGTCGCCGAATTTGGTCTGGACCCTGATGTCGACATCCAGATCCGCGTTGTGCCCCCACCAGAGATGGTTGCCAACCTGCGCGCCGGGAACCTTGACGGCTATCTGTCTCCTGATCCGTTCAACCAGCGTGCGGTCTATGAGGGCATCGGCTTTATCCACATCCTGACCAAAGAAATTTGGGAGGGTCATCCATGTTGCGCTTTTGCGGCACCTTTGTCTTTCGCCACCGAATTGCCGAATACTTACGGCGCTTTGCTCAAGTCTATTATTGATGCCACGCAATACGCGTCGAACCCTGACAACCGCAAAGAAATCTCGTCTGCGATTGCGCCCACGAACTATCTCAATCAGCCAGTCACGGTGATCGAGCAGGTTCTGACGGGGACCTATGCGGATGGATTGGGCGAGGTACAGCGCGTGCCCGACCGGATCGATTTTGACCCCTTCCCATGGCAATCCATGGGCGTGTGGATCCTGACTCAGATGAAGCGTTGGGGTTATATCGAGGGGGATGTGGACTACAAAAAAGTGGCCGAACAGGTCTATCTGGCTGCAGACGCCCGCAAGGTTATGACTGACCTTGGTTATGATGCGCCTGCAGACAACTACAAGTCGCACATGATCATGGGGAAGTCGTTTGATCCCGCGCAGCCCGAAGCCTATGTCGACAGCTTTGCGATCAAGGCCGACTGATGGAAACGCTGTCGGAGAACAAGAAAGCAGCACTGCTTTCGGTATTGTTGCTTCTCGTCGGTCTGTTTGTGTGGGAAATGTCTATTCCCGCACAAAAGACCGTCGAGGCCCTGACTGAATACGAGCGTCTGACAGGGACCGGTCAACCAAAGGCAGGCGTACCGCCTCCCAGTCAAGTGGTTGCGAAAGCTTGGGAGCAATTGTCGAACCCCTTCTATGATGCCGGTCCCAACGACAAGGGCATTGGTATCCAGATAGGCTATTCAATTTACCGCGTATTGGTGGGTTATCTGTTGGCCGCCCTCATAGCGATTCCTTTGGGCTTTTTGATCGGTATGTCACGGGTTGCCCACAAGGCGCTCAACCCGTTCATTCAGGTGCTGCGCCCGATTTCGCCACTGGCGTGGATGCCACTGGCCCTGTTTGTCATTCAGGACTCTGAGGCTTCTGCGATCTTTGTAATCTTCATCTGCTCGATCTGGCCAATGCTGATCAATACAGCCTTTGGTGTGGCGGGCGTTCGCGAAGATTGGGTCAACGTGGCCCGCACCCATGAGTTGGGGCCGCTAAAAACTGCCTTCACCGTGATCTTGCCCGCAGCAGCACCAACAATTGTAACGGGCATGCGCATCTCCATCGGTATCGCGTGGCTGGTCATTGTGGCCGCCGAGATGCTCGTGGGGGGCACTGGTATTGGCTATTACGTCTGGAACGAGTGGAACAACCTCGACCTGACCTCCGTCATCTTTTCAATTCTCATGATCGGCGTTGTCGGCATGTTGCTGGACGCGGCGCTTGGCCTGCTCCAGCGACGCGTCGCATACGTCGAATAAGGCAGACACATGGCATCTTCATTCCTGAGCATTGAACGGCTTACACAACGCTACCCAGACGGCAAAGGGGGCGAATTCACCGTCTTTGAGAACGCCAGCTTTGGCATCGAGAAAGGCGAGTTCGTTTGCATCCTTGGCCATTCAGGCTGCGGTAAATCTACGATCATGAATATCCTCGCGGGTCTTTCTGATCCGACCAGTGGTGTGATCAAGATGGACGGTCAGGCCATCTCTGGCCCCAGTCTTGATCGTGGCGTGGTATTTCAGAACTATTCGCTGCTGCCGTGGCTCACCACGCTCAAGAACGTGACATTTGGCGTGGCAGCGCGGTTTCCGCAGTGGACCAAGCAGCAGGTGACAGACCATTCAATCGCGTTTTTGGAAAAGGTCGGCCTAACCGGAGACGCTATCTATCGCAAACCCAGCCAGCTGTCGGGGGGGATGCGTCAACGGGTGTCCATCGCGCGGGCATTCGCCAATGAGCCGAAGCTGTTGCTTTTGGACGAGCCGTTTGGCGCACTTGATGCGCTCACGCGTGGCACCATTCAAGACGAGTTGATCAAGGTCTGGAGTGGTACCGACCAAACTGTGTTCATGATCACCCATGATATTGACGAGGCGATTTTGCTTGCTGACCGTATTTTGCTGATGACCAATGGCCCAAATGCCCGTGTTGCCGAAAGCGTCGAGATCACGCTGCCGCGCCCGCGCACCCGTACGACAATCGTCGAGCACCCCAACTACTACGCCATTCGCAACCATCTCGTGCAATTTCTTGGCGAAAGGTCTGTTCTGCTCGCGGGGGAGAGCGTTGGAGATGAAACACACCGCCCCGAAACGGTGCGTATCGACAAGACCGAGGGCGCAGCCGACGCAGAACCTCTTTTGCGGGCAGTCCCGAAATGATTGGGGCACCGCCGCGCTTTCCGGTGCCACCGTTCAGCACTGCTGATGCTTTACAAAAGGTACGTATGGCTGAGGACGCATGGAATGGGCGTGATCCCGCAAAGGTTGCGTTGACCTATACGCCGGATACAATGTGGCACAACCGCTCGGAGTTCTTAAATGGCCGTACTGAGGTCGAAACTTTTCTGGTGGCCAAATGGTTTGGTGAAAACGAATACCGCTTAATCAAGGAAATCTGGGCTCATGGGGATGCGCAAATCGCGGTGCGGTTTTGCTATGAATACCATGACGCGGATGGCCAATGGTACCGCGCCCATGGCAACGAAAATTGGGCTTTTGACGTGGATGGTTACATGTCGCAGCGCCATGCCTCGATCAACGATGTGCCCATCGCACAGGCGGACCGATTGTTCCACTGGCCCGCACCCGGACCACGCCCGCAAGATCATCCCAGCCTGAGCGAACTGGGCCTCTAACCCTCCCTTTCTTACCACGTCAAAAATATAAAGGACGACCACCAATGACCGAGATGATGACCAAAGAAGACGTCACAGCCATGATACTATCGGCCAAGAAAACGACAGGCATCACATGGGAAGAGATTGCCGATAAGATTAGCATGTCACCAGTTTGGACGCATTCTGCTGCGATGGGCATGAACGCGTTTCCCCCTGATAAGGCAGCCCTGATGGTCAAGGTAATGGGCCTGCCCCAAGAGGCGGAAAGTGCGCTCTCCGAGAGCCCTACCAAGATTTGGGAGCAGGCCGTGCCAACTGATCCCTGCATCTATCGGTTTTATGAAATCGTCGGCGTTTATGGACCAACACTTAAGGCACTGATCCAGGAAAAATTCGGCGATGGCATCATGTCAGCCATCGACTTTGACATGACCGTGACTCGCGTAGAAAACCTCAAGGGCGACCGCGTAAAAGTTGAGATGTCAGGCAAGTATTTAGGATATAATAGCTGGTAACAGGGCTCGCTTTTGAAGAATTTTAAACTTTAAAATTAGGAGTAGTCTGCTACGCGTAAGATAGCAGATGCTCATAATTTTTCCATCTTTCAACCTCACGTTCCATTCGAGCTGAAGTCGTTTTGATAAAATGCTGAAATTGCGATTTTCCGTACACACTCAAACTATACGTTGAGTTTCAGATGGGTGTCTCCGTAAGCACTGTTATTGCTTTCCACGAGGCTGCTATTCCTGAAAGCCGCCATTCATGCACTTTGCAGCATCTGCAACAATGGGTCTATCCCAACAAAGGTACGAAACGCGACATAGGATTATCCCTGA
>NZ_MLCB01000045.1 GCF_001890925.1 Planktotalea frisia | reverse complement strand
TCAGACAATTTCCGCGTCATAACCCATGAAAAAATTCGGGTTTTGGGGTAGCAGCGGTATATCATAACACTGACTGGGGCGTGCCTGAATATGACAGTCGTGCACTTTGGGAGAAGCTAATCCTTGATGGTTTTCAAGCGGGACTGAGCTGGATCACGATCCTCAAGAAACGCGAGAATTTTCGCGAAGCTTTTGCTGGGTTTGATCCCAATATCGTCGCGGGCTGGGGTGAGGAAGAAATCGAAAGGCTTTTGCAAAACCCCGGTATCATCCGCCATCGTGGCAAAATCGGCGCAACGATTACCAACGCGCGTGTTTGGCAGAGCATTGAACAAGAGCAAGGTTTTGATCGCTACCTTTGGGGCTTTGTCGGTGGTTCGCCAATCCAGAATTCTTGGCGCACACTCGATGAAGTGCCTGCTTTTATGGAACTTTCTACACAGGTTTCGAAAGACCTGAAGAAACGCGGTTTCAAATTTTGTGGGCCTACAATCGTTTACGCATTTATGCAGGCAGTTGGCATGATCAATGATCACCTTGTGACGTGTCCGAGGCACGAGGGGGTTAAAAAGCTTGTGCGTTGAACCTTAGCGCTGTTGACTCGCGCAAACCCCCTCTGTATGCGCCCTTTTATTGGTGTTGGTGGCCCTCGTAAGGGGATGCCTGTCGGGTCGAGCTCTGTTTATACCTTCACGTATAGAGCGAAACCAAAGGACAGCACCTTTCAAAAATGAAACTTGAAAGGATCCAGATCGTGACCAAACGCACATCTGCCAAATATAAAATTGACCGCCGTATGGGCGAAAACATCTGGGGTCGTCCGAAGTCCCCAGTAAATCGCCGTGAATATGGCCCCGGCCAGCACGGTCAGCGCCGTAAGGCAAAAGTTTCCGACTTTGGTCTGCAGTTGCGCGCCAAGCAGAAGCTCAAGGGCTACTATGGCGACCTGACTGAGAAGCAGTTCAAGAAGATCTTTAAAGAAGCGGACCGCGTCAAAGGCGATACAGGTGAAAACCTCATCGGCCTTCTCGAGCGTCGTTTGGACGCGGTTGTGTACCGTGCCAAGTTCGTTCCAACAATCTTTGCTGCACGCCAGTTCGTGAACCACGGCCACGTCCGTGTGAACGGCAAGAAAGTAAACATCGCATCCTACCGCGTTCGCGAAGGCGACGTTGTTGAGGTACGTGATCGTTCCAAGCAGATGGCCGCAATTCTTGAAGCAACACAGCTTCCAGAGCGCGATGTGCCTGACTACATGGACGTCGATCACTCCAAGCTGACAGCGACATTCACACGTACACCTGGTCTGTCCGACGTGCCGTATCCGGTGCTGATGGAACCAAACCTCGTGATCGAATATTACGCACAGAACTAAGGTTCACAGCATAAAATTCAGGGCCGTCGCGAGAGATCGCGGCGGCCTTTTTCGTTTCGGCTGGCTTTGGCGAAACGGGCTGGCTAAAAGCGCAGTAAGGAGACCAGCACATGAGCAAGATCAAACCCCAACCGGGCATTATGGACATCGAGCTTTATCAAGGCGGCGCGACGCATGTTGAGGGTGTCAGCAATGTCGTGAAACTCTCGTCGAACGAGAACCCGTTCGGCCCGTCGCCTGCCGCGATCAAGGCTTATGAGGCGGGTGCGCGTTCGCTGCATCGGTATCCTTCGTCGGATCACGCTGAGCTTCGCGCAGCCATTGCATCGGTGTACAGTTTGGACGGGGACCGCATCATTTGCGGTGCAGGCTCTGATGAAATCATCGCGTTTTTGTGCCAAGCCTACGCGGGCAAAGGTGACGAAGTCATTCACACAGAGCACGGCTTTGCCATGTACGCGATTTCCGCGCGTGCAGCAGGGGCGAAACCTGTCGAAGTGAAAGAGCAAAGCCGCGTGACAGATGTCGATGCGATCCTCGCGGCCTGCACGAACAAGACCAAGCTGGTTTTTATTGCGAACCCTAACAATCCAACGGGCACGATGATTGCTTTGTCTGAGGTCGAGCGTTTGGCGGCGGGTATTCCAGAGCAAGCGATTTTGGTGCTCGACGGCGCTTATGCGGAGTATGTTGAGGAATATGATGGTGGAGCAGCCTTGGTGGACGCGCGCGAGAATGTTGTGATGACGCGCACCTTTTCCAAGATTTATGGGCTTGGCGCTTTGCGGGTCGGTTGGGGCTATGCACCTAAAGCGATCATTGATGTGCTGAACCGCGTACGTGGTCCATTTAACTTGAGCGATGCTGGTTTGCGCGCTGCTTTGGCGGCGGTTCAGGATCAGGCCTACGTCAATCAATGCCGTGAGGCGAATGCGAAATGGCGCGACTGGCTTTCGCATGCACTGGCCGCGCATGGCGTGCCATCGGATGTGAGCCTCGCGAACTTTATACTTGCGCGGTTTGGCAGTGATGAAGAAGCAGGTGCATGCGACGCCTACCTACAAAGCCAAGGGCTGATTGTGCGACGTGTGAAGGGCTACAAACTGCCCAAAGCTTTGCGCATCACCGTCGGTGATGAAGCATCTTGTCGCCAAATTGCTCATGCGGTTGGCCAGTTCAAAGGCGGCGCGCGATGAGTCAGATTTATGATCGCGTGGCACTAATTGGCCTAGGATTGATTGCTTCCTCGCTCTATTGGGCGTTCAAGCGCGATGGTTTGGTTGGCGAAGTGACGGGCTATGCACGATCTGGCGAAACGCGCGATATCGCGCGTGAGATTGGGCTGTGTGATCGTATTTGTGACAGCGCGGCCGAAGCCGTCGAAGGCGCTGATCTCGTGGTTCTTTGCGTCCCTGTTGGTGCGATGGATGCGGTCGCGCGCGAGATCGCACCAGCGCTGAAAGCAGGCGCGACGGTCACAGACGTTGGATCTGTCAAGCGAGCAGTCATAGACGCAGTGCATCCGCATTTACCTGATACAGTGCATTTTGTTCCCTCGCATCCGCTTGCGGGTACAGAGCATTCAGGCCCACGTTCGGGGTTTGCTGAACTGTTTGAAGGGCGCTGGTTTCTGATCGTACCGGTGGAGGGCACTGATGTCGCCGTGGTCGATCAGCTTGATACACTTTGGCAAGCGATCGGGTCGAAAACCGCGCGCATGGATGCGGATCATCATGATCTTGTGCTGGCCGTGACTTCCCACGCGCCGCACTTGATCGCATATACGATGGTTGGTGTCGCCGATGATCTCAGTCGCGTGACAGATAGCGAAGTGATCAACTATTCGGCGGCGGGTTTCCGCGACTTTACACGCATCGCAGCGTCTGACCCTACCATGTGGCGCGATGTGTTCTTAAACAACAAAGACGCGACGTTGGAAATTCTTGGGCGCTTCACAGAAGAGCTTTTTGCATTGCAACGCGCGATCCGCACCGAAGATGGCGATATGTTGCATGATTATTTCACGCGCACACGTGGCATCCGGCGGGGCATTGTTGAAGCGGGGCAGGATACGGATGCCCCCGATTTTGGGCGAACGAAAACATGAAGCATGTGATTGCAGCGATCTTGCTCGGGTGTTTGGCGATGCCAGCCGCGGCAATTGCGCCTGATGCGTCGATGCGTCCTTTGGCGCGTGGGCAAGAACCTTCGCCAGTTTTGCTGCGCCCTAAGTTACGCCCTGAAGTGAAGGCAGTTTTAGCTGCTGAAGCCGCTTTGCCACATCGCCCGAAGCTGCGCCCAATGTCGGAGCAAGAAAAGGCCATGGGTGATGGCGCGCAGATTATGCTCGCGTCAGCTGCAGTGGGATTGCAGCAATCTTTGCATCCAGTGACGCGCCCAAAAGGATTGGCGGAAAAGGTCATGGGCCAACGCCGCCAAGCAAAACGCGCGCTTGTGAAAGGGTCTGTTTGCGGTGACCCCGCGATTCAAGGCGATGTGGTTGGCGCTGTTCCAGGGCGTATTCGCGGATGCGGTGTGCAAAACGCTGTTAAGGTTCGATCTGTTTCGGGTGTTGCGCTGAGCCAATCGTCTGTCATGGATTGCGGTACGGCAAAAGCTTTGAAGACTTGGATTGATAAAGGCGTGAAGCCTGCGCTTGGTAATCGCGGTGGTGGTGTGAAATCTTCGCGTGTCGCTGCGCATTATGCGTGCCGTACGCGCAATAACAAAAAGGGTGCCAAGATTTCAGAGCACGGCAAAGGCCGTGCGATTGATATTTCTGGAATTAAGCTGAAAAACGAAGAAGTGATTACGGTTTTGAAAGGCTGGCGTTCTGGAAAGAACGGCCCGGCTTTGAAGCGCATGCACAAGGCGGCTTGTGGGCCGTTTGGTACAGTTTTAGGGCCGAATGCAGATCGCTATCATCAGGATCATTTCCATTTTGATACGGCGCGGTATCGATCTGGCAGTTATTGCATGTGATGTTTTCGGATCGCAAAGCGATCCGACCGGCTGGGGGACTAGTCCCCCAGACCCCCTAGGATATTTAAAAAGAGAGGAAGAGCAGCGGTTTATTCACGAAGTTCTTCCAGTCTAACGCCCCAAAGTGCTGCTTTTGGTGCCCAGCCTTTGTAGCCCGATGAGGTGAGGCGACACCAAGCAGGGCCGCATTTCCCAAGTCGTGCAATCACGCCATGTTCTAATCGAGCCATAACAGGAGTCGCTGGATCCGCGCGTTGGTAGAGTGCGAGCATGTCTTGCTCGATCAGCACGTAGCGTGTGCCAGAGAGCAAAGAATAATGCACCCAACCGCCTGCGCCATCGCGGTCGCGTACGCGACGCCAGTGGCCATGTTCAGCGGTGATTTCAAGTGGCATATCGCGGCGTTTGAAGACCCAGTCGATGCGATGGCTGAGGGAAGGCCCACGCCGCACGTTACCTTCGCTCGCCTTTAGGGAAACGTACCGAGGCAAGGGTAAATTGGTCACGGCCCCGCGCTCGGACGCGCTGGCTGTCGCTGCAATAAGAGCGAGCATGCCTGCTCGCAAAAGCGTCGCAATTGGTTTCATAAATAGGCCTGTTTTTTTGACTGCGTAATATTATTGCGCCTTGCTTCTTGTAGGTGGCGGCGCTTTTGGGCACTCTGCACCTGAACGGTCCGTTTGAAAACCCGCAAGGAGAGCAAGATGCCATCAGAACGCTTGAGTGTTGTCGTGACGCGACGCCTGCCAGAGGCGGTTGAGACGCGGATTAAAGAGCTTTTTGATGTGCGCTTGCGTGATGATGATACACCGATGACCCGTGCGGAGCTCTCAGAAGCGGTGAAAACGGCTGATATTTTGGTGCCAACGGTAACAGATACGATTGATGCTGCCTTGCTTGCAGGTGCCGGTCCGCGTTTGAAGTTGATCGCGAACTATGGTGTCGGAGTGGATCATATAGACGTGGCGACAGCGCGGCAGCGTGGGATTTTGGTGTCTAACACGCCCGGAGTTTTGACCGATGACACCGCTGACATGACGATGGCGCTTTTGCTCGCCGTGACGCGGCGCATTCCTGAAGGATTGAGCGTTATGCAGTCGGGTGAGTGGGGCGGTTGGGCTCCGACAGCTTTGCTGGGTGGTCGCGTTGGTGGGCGTCGCCTTGGTATTCTTGGTATGGGTCGCATTGGCCAAGCAGTGGCGCAGCGCGCGCGCGCATTTGGGATGCAGATCCATTATCATAATCGCCGCCGTTTGCGTCCAGAGGTTGAGGATGGTTTGGAGGCGACCTATTGGGAGAGCCTCGATCAGATGGTCGCGCGTATGGACGTTCTGTCCGTGAATTGTCCGCATACGCCCTCGACCTTTCATTTGCTCAATGCGCGACGTTTGAAGCTGATGAAACCCAGCGCTGTTTTGGTGAACACGTCACGCGGTGAAGTGATTGATGAAAATGCAATGACGCGAATGCTCAAGGCGGGTGACATCGCTGGTGCTGGGCTTGATGTCTATGAGCATGGCATGGAAGTGAGCCCTGATTTGCAAGGGCTGCCAAACGTCGTGTTGCTACCGCATATGGGGTCGGCCACTCAAGAAGGTCGCCTAGAGATGGGTGAAAAAGTCATCATCAATATCAAGACATTTGCAGATGGGCATCGCCCACCGGATCAGGTCGTTCCGGGCATGTTATAAAACAATTTAGGGAGACGAGACGATGCGCCAGAAGTTGATTTCAACAGGATTGGCGTTGATTGCGCCGTTTGCTTTATTCGCTCAAGAGGCCGCAGATGCGGTTCAGCCTGAGACGACGATTTCCCTTAATTCCAAAGCGGCTGGAACGCCGGTCGAAGCGCAAGACTGGATGATCGTTGCTGCCAATCCATTGGCGTCGCAAGCGGGCGCCAAGGTGCTTAGGCGTGGTGGGACGGCTGCGGATGCGATGATCGCGGTGCAAACCGTTCTAGGACTGGTTGAGCCGCAAAGCTCTGGTCTTGGTGGTGGCGCGTTTCTGGTTTGGTATGATGCAGAGAGTGGCGCATTAACCACGCTTGACGGGCGCGAGACTGCACCCGCTGATGCGACTCCGCGTTTGTTTCAGGACGAGAATGGAGAGCCTTTGAAGTTCTGGGATGCGGTTGTTGGTGGGCGCTCGGTTGGGGTGCCTGGCACGCCTGCGTTGATGGAACGCGCGCATCAAAAATGGGGCAACCAAAAGTGGGATACGCTGTTTGAAGATGGCATCGCGTTGGCCGCTGGTGGCTTCAAAGTATCAGAGCGTTTGGCTGGTATGATTGCGCGCGACTCAAACCGCTTGGTGCGCTTCGGTGGTTCGTCTGCGTATTTTTATCCGGCAGGCGTGCCTTTGAAAGAAGGTAAAATCCTACGCAATCCTGACTATGCAGAGACGCTGCGTGATCTCGCCAAGAACAGGACGATGAATTTTTATAACGGTGATATCGCGCGTGAAATTGTGCGAACCGTGCGCAACACGAGTGGTAATCCTGGTGTGTTGAGCATGTCTGACATGCGCGGCTATGAGGTCAAAGAGCGTGCCTCGGTTTGCGCTGCTTATCGCGCGCATGAGGTCTGTGGGATGGGGCCACCCTCGTCTGGGGCGTTGACGGTTGGGCAGATCTTGGGAATGCTGGATGGCTACGACTTGGCCGCTTTGGGTGCTGAAAATCCACAAAGCTGGCGCTTGATTGGCGATGCTTCGCGGCTCGCGTTTGCAGATCGTGGGCGCTACATGGCGGATAGCGATTTTGTGCCCGTGCCTGTGAAAGGCTTGGTCGATCCCGAGTATTTGGCGCAGCGTGCGGAGGCGCTGGATGGGGGGCCTGCTTTGGAGACGGTGAGTGCGGGCATGCCAGCGTTTGATCATGCGATGCTCTGGGCAGATGATGAGAGTATTGAGCTGCCATCGACCTCTCATATCTCAATCGTGGATAGCTACGGTAACGCGTTGTCGATGACGACGACGATTGAAAATGCGTTTGGCTCGCGCCTGATGGTGCGGGGATTTTTGCTGAACAATGAGCTGACAGATTTCTCGTTTCGCACGCATAAAGAAGGGGTGCCGATCGCCAATGCCGTCGCACCGGGCAAACGACCGCGTTCTTCGATGGCTCCGACGATTGTTTTGAAAGACGGTAGACCTGTTTTGGTGGTGGGTAGCCCCGGTGGCAGCCGGATTATTGGCTACGTGGCAAAAACGATTGTCGCGCACTTAGATTGGGGAATGGATGTTCAACAGGCGGTTTCGCTCGGGCATGCTGTGAACCGTTTTGGCACCTATGATCTGGAAGCTGGTAGCGCGATGGAGGCGATGGCTCCTGAGTTGGAAGCGCTTGGATATAAGGTGAAAATACGCGATCTTAATTCAGGAATCAACGCGATCTCGATCGGTGATAGCTTGCTCGGTGGAGCCGATCCGCGGCGCGAAGGCGTTGCCCTTGGGAAATAAGTTTATTTTGAAAGATGAAGGTCGGGTTGTTCTTCTAAATTGGCGTCTCCCCTTGTTGCGAGCCATTCGCAACACCATATCTAACTTATGAATAGACGATCCTTCACCGCCTCGCTCGCTGCTATATTTGCAGTGCCTGCCTTGCCTGCCGTTGCTTCGTTGGCGCCTGCTGCGGCATCACAAACCGCATTTTCGCATTATGCCACAGCCAAATTGCTAGCTCGTGCGCACAATCGATGCTCGCCAGAAATGTTGCAGCGTTTGTTGCGTGTGGACAGTGCGATGGCGCAAGAATTAAATGCTATGCTGCTCAAACGTGGTGTGATTTCAGGCGCGGGGGCGCATGGTGTGTCTATGGCAATCGAGCCGCTCAATACGCATTGCATCACAAACGAAGCAATGCGTTCGTCGAATTTGGTGCAGAAGGTGCGAAAGGCGAAGGTGCGGATAGACAAGTTAGACAAGGTGTCAGAGGCGTTTGAAACGCCACAACACGCAAATGCTTCCAATACAGATCAACAAAGCGGTTCTGAGAGCGGCTAACGCGCAAAGTAAAAAGAAGTCGGTTTCCAACGGTTTTGCGTCGGCTTGACCCCGCGCGTGCCTGCGACATTTGCGACAAGGGATGAAAGTGCATTTCAGGGAATCGCAGATCATGAAAACTCAGGTCAAAGCTCTTGTCGTTGGCGGCGGTGCTGTCGGAACGTCTATCGCGTATCATCTTGCGAAAGCGGGTTGGGATGATGTCATGCTGCTGGAACGTGATGAGCTGACGTCTGGGTCTACATGGCATGCCGCGGGTCTTTTGCCGCTCTTCAACATGAGCTTTGCGACGACGCATATTCACCAATATTCTGTTGATTTCTACAAAGAGCTTGAGGCGGAAACGGGTCTGAACGCGGGTTTCGCGGTCGTTGGTAATCTGCGTATGGCCCAAACCAAAGAACGCATGGACGAGTATATGGTCTATGCGTCAACTGCCGAAACCTGCGGCGTCCCTTATGAATTCTTGACCCCTGACGAGATCAAAGCGCGCTGGCCATTGATCAATACCGAGACGCTTGAGGGCGCTTTGTATCACGCGACGGACGGCTATATTAACCCTGCGGATGTAACGATGGCGATGGCCAAGGGCGCGCGTCAGCGCGGCGTCGAAATTGTACGCCGTGTGCAAGCTGATAGCTTTGAATGGACAGGCACGCATTGGAACGTGACTTGTTCGAAGATGATCGAGAAGGGCGGCAATCTGATCGCGTCTGACGAGCAGGTTGTCATTACCGCAGAACATGTCGTAACCGCTTCTGGCAACCATGCGCAGCGCACCGCGAAAATGCTTGGCATCAAAATTCCTGCGATCCCTGTTGAGCACCAGTTCATTGTGACTGACGTTGATCCCGCTTTGCAGCAATGGCGCAAGGATGGCAATCCTGAGCACCCTGTAATCCGTGATGCAGACGCGCAAAGCTATGTTCGTGAAGAACGTGGTGGTTGGATCTTGGGCGTGTACGAAAAAGACGCGCCAGCAGTCTTTGAATATGGCGTGCCAGACAGTTTCCGCGCAGATCTTTTCCCGCTCGCACTAGACCGGATCGAAGAGCAATATATGGCGATGATCCACCGGATGCCGTCATGTGAGGAAAGCGGGCTGAAGGATGATTTCAACGGTCCAATCTGCTACACACCTGATGGTAATCCGCTTGTTGGTCCAGCACCGGGTCTGCGCAATATGTGGCTGGCAGAAGGGTTTTCGTTTGGCATCACAGCGGCGGGTGGCACGGGCTATTACCTTGCGCAAATGATGGTAGATGGTGAAGCCGAGATTGACATGGCGAGCCTTGATCCCAAGCGCTACGGCTCTTGGATGACCACAGAGTTTGCAGCGCGCAAGAATGAAGAGTGCTACGATCACGTCTATGTTTTGCACCACCCTGATGAAGAACGTCCGGCCTGTCGCCCGCTTCGCACGGCGCCTGCTTATGACCGCCAGAAATCACGTGGCGCGCAGTTTGGATTTGTGAATGGATGGGAGCGTCCTAACTATTATGGACCTCTCGATGCGCCTGATAACTTCGATCACGATGGTCGTTCGTTCCGTCGCGGTGCGTGGTGGGAGCACGCGGTTGAGGAAGCCAAAGCGATCCGTGAGGGCGTCGGCCTCATCGATGCGACGGCCTTCACGAAGCATGTGGTCAAGGGCCCGGGTGCGACGGCGTTCCTGGATTGGTTTACCTGTAACAAACTGCCGAAAATTGGCCGTATCAACCTAACCTATGCGCTGACTGCGGCGGGTACGACACGCACAGAATACACCATCGTGCGCAATGGCGAGAACGATTATTATCTTGTGAGCGCCGGTGCTTGGACTGCGTATGACGCTGACTTCCTGCGCAAAGCTGCGGAGGATAAAGCGCCTGAGTTCGGCTATATCGAGATTCAGGATGTTACCACGCAGTGGGGTGTGTTTGCCATCGCGGGCCCCAAATCACGCGATGTTTTGAACAGCGTTATTAAGGATGCTGATCCTGCGACTGCACTCACGAACAAGCGCTTCCCTTGGCTCTCTGCGCGCAAGATTGAGCTGGGCATGTGCCCCGTGAATGCGATCCGCGTGGCCTACACGGGCGAGCTGGGGTGGGAGTTGCACCATCCGATGGAAATGCAGAACTATCTGTTTGATTTGCTGGAAAAAGCGGGTGAGCCCCATGGGATGAAACTGGTTGGTGCGCGCGCCCAAAACTGGTTGCGTCAGGAAAAATCTTATCGCGCCTTTGGCAACGAGTTGGGTCGCGATGCAACACCTGCGGAAGCGGACTTGCCGCGGTTTATTGATCTGAGCAAGGAGTTTCAGGGCAAGGCAGAGATGGAAGCGATTGGCATCAGATCCAAGTGCGTGACTTTGCTGATTGATGGACCGAGCGATGCGGACCCATGGGGCCGCGAGGCGCTTTATGACGGGGACACCAAAGTAGGTCGTCTCACCTCTGGTGGGTATTCTGTGCACTTCGGCAAGTCGATTGGCATGGGTTATGTGTCGCCTGATTTGGCGGTTGTCGGTCAAAAACTGAAAGTCAAAATGCTGAACCAGCTTTGGGATGCTGAAATCGTTGAAGACAGCCCTTATGATCCAAAGAACACCACTATCCGTGTAGACGGTTGATGGGATGCGCGCTGCTTTTAAGGCAGCGCGCTATTAGCCCACACCCCGCGATTTGCGCCACTGCTTCCACTGTGCCTCAGAGCCGTTGAAGCAGTTTAAATCGACTTCTTTTTCGATGCCGTCCAGAACACCCGTCGCAGTGTATTGCCAAAACCGCCACCCTTTGACGCGATAGCGTTGTTCGACGTGATTGGCTGTTGAGCGCAGCCAGAAGTCTCGTTTCAGGCGGGCAACATCGTTGCGTTCCCAGAAATCGGGGGCAGTGTAGACGACAACACGGGTTTGGTAGTGACGCTCAATAATCTTGATGAACCGATTGGCAACTCTGCGCACTTCGGCTGCTGGCGGGCGCAAGGTGCAGGTCGGCGAAAACGGGTTCCATTCCAGATCGAGCACAGGTGGCATTCCCCCGCGCAGACGCGGCACATTCTTGATGAACCACTTGGCCTGCGTATCTGGATCGGTGCAAAAGTAATAGAAATGATAGGCCCCAACTGGCACGCGCGCACGTTTAGCTGCGCGCCAATTCGCTTTAAATTCAGGATCAAGTAAATCACCGCCTTCCGTTGCTTTCAGCCAGGCAAAACGGATGCCTTGGCGACGCACTTGTTTCCAATCCATTTGGCCTTGAAAGCGCGCAGCATCAATGCCGTGAACTGGAAACGTCGAAGGCCCTCGAGCGCCAAAATTTACAGGATCGTTGTCTCGAAACGTCGAGCGTGCAAGCAAAAGCGAAGGCGCTGAAAGTAGTGGCAAACTTGCCAATCCAGTGAGTGTCGCGCGGCGGGTCAAAGTCATAGAAAATTACTTCGGTTTACGAATTACAAAACTCAAATTATTTGCGGGCATTTCAAGGATTTGATCCACCACAAGGCCACTGTCGCACGCCCAATTCAAAATTTCAGTGTCGTCTTTGTAGCCAATTTCGCGATCTGCATTGATCAGGCTTTCATGAAAACGCGCATCCCCTTCAGAGATCAACGCACCTTCTCGTTTGAATGGGCCATAGAGCAAGAACATGCCACCAGGGGCAAGCGCTTGGCTGACTTCATCCATAGCTGTGCGCGCATGTTCAGCACTGATCAGATGAAGCAAATTAACCAAAACAATCAGGTTGAGTTTTCCTGTACTTGCGCTCCAACCCGCTTTGGTCGCGTCAAGTTTTACTGGCAATGTCAGGTTCTCAAGCTGCGCATCACTCACATAAATCGCAATAGAAGCGAGCCGCGCTTCGTCGATATCCGTGGGCACCCAAATGAGGTTTGGGCACGCCTTGGCAAAAGCGACGCAATGCTGGCCAGTTCCGCTTGCCAGCTCAACTGCGCGACCTGTCTTTGGGGCAAAATCGCGCAGGACTTGGCAAAGCGCGTTCGCGTTTTTAGAAGCAGACGGCGCGACAAGTCGGCCATCATCCATTTGCTCTGCAATGCTTGCTGTCGGAGGGAGGGTCATACGCGTTCTTCCCAGCGATCTGTCGCAGGTGGTGGGGTAGGGCTGAGTGCCGCAATCTTTTGATAAAGCGCGTCGTCCATTTCAAAGGTGATTGCGTCGAGTGAAGGCTGCAATTGCTGAACGGAACGCGCTGATAAGAGCGGCACAGGCGCAAACGAGTGATGGGCAACCCATGCGGCGGCGAGCGTTGCTGGATGAATGTTCTGTTCGTGCGCGAGCGCACTTAGGGCGGCAGCGGTTTCGTGCATATATGCAAGTGAATAACGCTGGTTATAGCGTGTATCCGTCGCGATTCGACCACTCGCGCCTTGGCCATATTTTCCGGTCAACAATCCACCACCAAGCGGCGAATAGGGCGCGCATGTGATGCCTTGATCCATGCACATCGGCAGAATTTCAACCTCTGCTTGGCGCTTCACAAGGTTGTACATGGGCTGGATGATATCGATGCGTGTTCCGTGCGATTTGGCCAGCCCGACAGCATCCATGACTTGCCAAGCAGCGAAGTTCGACAGTCCAATATAGCGAAGTGTGCCTTGGCTTTGTTGCTCAGCCATCCATTCAATCGCGCGCGGCAGGTCCTTGCCGACGTGACGATGCAGGTAAAGGATATCAACGCACTCCATACCTAGCCTTTTGCGCGAAACGTCAAAATCGGTTTGGAGTTTGGTAGGATCACCCTGTTCGTCATAAGCAACTTTAGTGGCGATTATCAGCTCGTCGCGCAGGGGCTTTACAAGTGCCCCAAGGATCGTTTCGGAGCGACCTTCTGTATAAAGATATGCAGTGTCAAAGTGGTTAATGCCTGCCGCACGTGATGCGTCAAACATCTCGGCGCTGGCTGTTTCATCGGCAGTGCCGCCAAATTGCATTGTGCCAAAAGCGAATGGGCTCGCGGCGGTTCCATTTAGGGTTTTGATATCTATCATGCTGCCAAAATGGCACGCGCTGCTTGGCTTGAAAAGAGCAACAGCACCGCGCTACAAAAAAGGCCCCGCTTGTCACCAAGCGAGGCCTTGTTCTTGTCAGATGATCCGAACTTTAGTTAGGGATTTCACCTGTGATGCCTTCAACGTAGAAAGACATGCCAGCAAGTGTGCCGTCGTCCGCTGTTTCGCCTTCAGCGAGCCATGCGGAGCCGTCCTGTTTGTTGATCGGGCCAGTGAAGGCGTGGTAGCTGCCGTCACCCAAAGCCGCGACCATCGCAAGCGCTTCTTCCTTAACGTCCGCTGGAACAGCATCGGAAATTTCACCGATTTTAACCATGCCAGGGCCGATACCGTCCCATGTGCTGGTGCTTGTCCATGTGCCATCCATCACCGCTTGAACGCGGTCGATGTAGTAGGGTGCCCAATCGTCGATGATGGACGAAACGCGCGGCATCGGGCCGAACTCTGCCATGTCAGATGCTTGACCGAAGGTGATGACGCCGCCAGCTGCTTCCGCTGCGGCCTGTGGCGCGGTGGAGTCTGTGTGCTGCAAAATGACGTCTGCGCCTTGCTCGATCAGAGCTTGTGCCGCGTCTGCTTCTTTCGCGGGATCAAACCAAGTGTAGGCCCAAACGATAGAGAATTCGACGTCAGGATTAACCTTCTTCGCGTGGATAAATGCAGAGTTGATGCCGCGAATAACCTCAGGAATTGGGAAGGACGCGATGTAGCCAACTTTGTTGGTCTTCGTCATCTTGCCCGCGATATGGCCCTGAACTGCGCGACCTTCGTAGAAACGCGCGGAATAGACAGACACGTTGTCAGCTTGCTTGTAGCCTGTCGCGTGCTCGAATTTCACGTCCGGGAATTTCTTTGCAACGTTGATCGTCGGGTCCATGTAGCCAAAGGACGTTGTGAAGATTAGATCTGCACCCGACAGCGCCATTTGTGTCATCACACGTTCGGAATCTGCACCCTCAGGGACGCTTTCCTGAAACACTGTTTCGACTTTATCTCCAAATGCTTCTTCGACCGCGAGGCGGCCTTTGTTGTGCTCATATGTCCAGCCGCCGTCGCCGACAGGGCCAACAAAGACGAAACCAACTTTGGTTTTGCCGTGGCCGTCTGCAAATGCAGTGCCTGTGAGTGCCAGCGCGACAGCTGCGCTCGCGAGAAGTGTTCTGCGTTTCATGTGATGCATCCCCCTGTGGATGGTGGTGTTCTGCCGCTCTTAACGAGAGGCGTGGAAAATCTTGCCCAGTGCAGCGGGCGCGCCATGATTGCCGCGCGCCGAGATGATCACGAGCACTGCAATAGTTATCAGATAAGGCGACATCGACAAGACCTCGATCGGCACCTTCGCTCCTGCTGCCTGTAGATTCAGCTGTAAGACCGTGACACCGCCAAAAAGATAGGCACCTATCAGCACACGCCATGGTTTCCAGCTTGCGAAAACAACAATCGCGAGGGCGATCCAACCCGCACCAGCGGTCATGCCTTCCGTCCATTGTGGAACCCGCACAAGGCTAATGTATGCGCCTGCCAATCCAGCACAAGCGCCGCCAAACAGGATCGCAAGCAGGCGAATGCGCACGACTTTATACCCAAGCGCGTGGGCGGCATCATGGCTTTCGCCAACAGCGCGCAGGATCAGACCCGCACGACTGTATTTCAGCACCGCCCAAGTCGCTGCAACGAGGGCCACTGAGAAGTAGACCATCGGATCGTGCGAGAACAGCATAGGCCCAACGATAGGAATATCAGAGAGAATCGGCAGCTCCATCTTTTGCAGCGTTGGCGATTTGATACCCTCATAAGGTTTACCAATCAGTGAACTTAGGCCAAGCCCAACAAGGGTTAGTCCAAGTCCCGTGGCAACTTGGTTAGAGAGCAAATATTGCGTTAAAATGCCGAAGGCGAGCGACAGCAAAGCGCCACAGATAGCCGCAAACATAAAGCCTAAAACGGGCGAGCCTGTATTGACGCCAATCGCAAAACCACAGATCGCGCCAGTGATCATCATGCCTTCAACGCCTAGGTTTAGAACGCCTGACTTTTCGACAACGAGTTCGCCCAAAGCCGCGAGCAAAATAGGCGTGGCAGATACCATCAAAGAGGCGATGAGAAGGACGGGGTTGATGGATGACAGGTCCATTATGCGGCCTCCCCAGAGTCTAACCGGATACGGAAGTTGATGAACACATCTGTTGCAAGCAGGAAGAACAAAAGCATTCCTTGGAACAATTGGATTGCTGCGGATGGGATGCCCAGCATCAATGACGCGAGTTCACCGCCGATGTAGGTGAGCGCCATAAGCAGGCCCGCAAAGAGTATACCGATAGGGTGCAATCGGCCCAAGAACGCGACGATAATCGCGGTAAAGCCATAGCCCGAATTGAAGTCGATGGTGATTTGACCTGCGGGGCCAGAGACCTCGAACATGCCTGCCATACCCGCGAGCGCGCCCGCAAGACCGAGGCAGAGAAACACGATCCGCGTCGGGTTCACACCAGCGAACCGTGCAGCGCGGGGGGCTTCGCCAGTCAAACGGATCTGAAAGCCAAGTATGTGTCGTGACAGCAAGACATAGGCGAAGATCACCGCGATGAAGGCGGTCAAAACGCCATAGTGCATACCTGTGCCTTGGATGATTTCAAGGTTGGCGCTTGCAGGGTATTGCTGCAAATTGCGGCTTCCGGGAAAGCCCATGCCCTCGGGGTTTTTCAACAGACCAGACGATACAGAAGCAAGCCAAGCTTCGGCTACGTAAACCAGCATCAAAGAAACCAGAATTTCATTTGTACCGAAACGGGTTTTCAAAATCGCCGGGATCATCGCCCAAGCCCAGCCGCCAAGCGCGCCTGCGAGGATCATGAGCGGGAAAATGATAAAGCTCTCAGAGGGGTAGAACGCAAGGCCCATGCCAGCGCCGCAAATGGCACCCATGATGTATTGACCTTCTGCGCCAATGTTCCAGATGCCAGCCTTGAAACCCAAAGAAAGTCCAATCGCAATCAGGATCAGGGGCCCCGCTTTCACCAACAATTGTGGGCGTGAATAGGCGGCGAATTGTTCGCTAAACAAAGGATCCCAAAAGATGGTGCGGATCGCCTCGAATGGGTCACTGCCAAGCGCGGCAAACATGATGCCACCGACGATCATCGTCATGATGACGGCCAAGAAAGGTGTCGCAAAGGTCCAAAACTGACTTGGTTGCGCGCGCTTTTCGAGGCGGATCATGCCGCGCCCTCCATGCTGTCGTGCACACCGCCCATCATCAGGCCGATCTCTTCCACGCTTAGGCCTTGCACAGGGCGAATGGCGGACAAACGTCCTTCGTTCAATGCGGCGAAGTGGTCTGAAATTTCCATGAGTTCGTCCAAGTCTTGCGAGATCACGATCAAAGCCGCACCTTTCGCGGCGAGATCCATCAAAGATTGGCGGATCGCCGCTGCGGCGGAGGCATCTACGCCCCACGTGGGCTGGTTCACGATCAAAACATCAGGGTCTTGCAAGACTTCTCGTCCGATCACAAATTTCTGTAAATTACCGCCAGAAAGCGAGCGCGCTGCGTTCGCAGGTCCGGGGGTGCGCACATCAAACTCTTTGATCACGTGCTCCGCATAGGCTTTGGCCTTGCCCCAATTCAAAAAGCCGGATCGCATCATGTCTTTGCGCACGGCTGCTGATAAAAGCGCGTTCTCTGTCAAACTCATGTCAGGGACTGCTGCATGCCCGAGGCGTTCCTCAGGTGCCGCCAAAACCCCCAAAGCGCGTCTTTGTTGCGGGCCGAGCTTACTGATGTCGCGCCCACGCAGGCTGACCGCATTCGTGCTGCTCACTTCGCCAGACAAAGCGCCAAGCAGTTCGTCCTGACCGTTGCCAGCGACCCCCCCAATTCCAAGGATTTCGCCCGCGCGCACCTTAAAGCTCACCTCTTTGAGCGCCGTGCCAAATTCACTGGGCGCGCGCAAAGATAGGTTTGTAACATCAAGCAAAACCTCGCCAAACGCGCCTGCTGCGCGTTCTGGCACATGCAAAGTTTCGCCGACCATCATTTCTGCGAGTTCTTTGGCGCTGGTGTCTGCGGGTGTGCAGGTCGCCACTTTTTTGCCCAAACGCAGGATCGTCGCCGTATCACACAGGCTTCGAATCTCTTCGAGTTTATGGCTGATATAAAGGATCGCTGTGCCTTCTGATTTAAGTTGACGCAGCGTCTTGAACAGGATTTCCACTTCTTGCGGGGTTAGAACAGATGTCGGCTCATCCATGATCAACAATTTGGGATTTTGCAAAAGACAGCGAATGATTTCAACGCGTTGCCGCTCTCCTGCGGACAAATCGCCGACCCGCATGAAAGGATCAAGCGGCAGACCATATTGATGGGACACCTCTTTGATCTTTGCGGCCAAGTCACGCTGCTTAGGTGCGTTTTCCATCCCGAGCGCGATATTTTCTGCAACATTCAACGCATCAAATAGCGAGAAATGCTGGAATACCATGGCCACACCAGACAGGCGCGCCGCACTTGGTGCGCTGGGCGCGAAGGGTGCGTTGTTTAGCGTCATGCGACCCGTGTCAGGCTTTACCAACCCGTAGATCATCTTGACCAGCGTTGACTTTCCAGCACCGTTTTCGCCGAGCAAAGCATGCACTTCGCCTGCGTGAATATCAAACGAGATATCGCTATTGGCGACAACTCCGGGATAGGCCTTGGTCAGGCCACTCAAGCGCAGAAGTGGATCGCTCACGCTGAGTTCCTTTGTGTTTGTGCCACAGTTTGCGACGCCTTCAATAAAGAAGAGCCGACCCCAATCGCAATAGCTTGCGGGTGTTTGCCTAAGATAGGGTTACCAATCGGGCACGTAATGCGCGAAATTTGAGCGTTTGAGTGGCCAAGCGCTGCGAGACGACTTTGAAAGCGTGCCCATTTGCTTTTCGATCCGATCAACCCGGCGAATTGGAAATCATGCGTCAGCAGTTGATGACAAAGCTCAAGATCAAGGGCATGCGAATAGGTCAGAATAAGGTGTTCCGCATTTTTTGGCGCATGCTTGACCAGCGCTGCTGGATTTTGCGCTGGAAGTTTGGTGACATCTTCGGGAACGTTGTTTGGAAAGCGATCTTCGCTGGTATCAATCCATGTGGTCGCAAATTCTGGCAAAGGTGCCAGCGTGTTCACCAATGCGCGTCCTACATGTCCTGCGCCCCAAACCCAAAGCGCGCGCGTGGTTTTATGCACTGCCTCAATGAACCATCCTTGGCAAACGTGCGTTTCTATCAAAGCACCGCTGCGCGCGTCCTTCAGCAATTTTTGAACGCGCAAAGGCATGGTGTGGGATCCATCAACTGCTCTTACAACAACCCCGTTTTGCGATGTTGGAAGTGTGTTTTGCTCAAACACCTCCGTCACAATTTGAACAGCCCCCCCACAACATTGCCCCAACTCGGGTCCAAGTGCGTGGCGACTAAGGCGCTTGTCGGCTACGTTCAAAACTGATTTCGCGAGCTCAAATTCTAAAGCCCCGCCACCAATCGTCCCGCTTTGTCCGCCTTGCCAAACAAGCATGGACGCACCAATTTCGCGCGGTGAAGACCCTTGAATCCCAGTAATAACCACACGGGCCACGCGCCCATGCTCGGTTACCGCGCGCTCCAGTGCGTTCAGATCAAATCCCATGTTTCACCCGCTCAACTGTTTTCAAAACACGCTCCGGCGTGGCAGGCGCATCAAGCGACGGATAACTTTCGCCGCAGGAAGCGATGGCATCTGACAAGGCCATGAGCGCAGAAATTCCATGCATAAACGGTGGTTCACCCACAGCTTTGGAGCGGTAGATGGTTTCCTCTGGGTTCGATCTATCCCAAAGCGAAACGTTGAAGATGTCAGGCCGATCAGAGCAAGCCGGTATTTTATAGGTGGACGGCGCGTGCGTTCGCAAAGTGCCTTTGTCGTCCCAGACCAGCTCTTCCATCGTGAGCCAACCTGCACCTTGAACGTAGGCTCCTTCGACTTGTCCAATGTCCAACGCAGGGTTCAAGGATGCGCCTGCGTCGTGCAAAATGTCCGTGCGCAGGATACGGTTTTCGCCAGTGAGAGTGTCGATCACAACTTCGCTCACCGACGCGCCATAGGAGAAATAGAAGAATGGCCGACCTTCTCCCTTGATCCTGTCCCATGCAACTTTTGGTGTTTTGTAGAACCCGGTTGCAGACAATGAAATACGGTTTTCATAGGCGAGTTTGGCGACGTCAGCGAAGGCCAAAGCCTTGTCACCGATACGTACTTCGTCATTATCAAAAACAATTGCTTCTTGGGCCACCCCAAAATGTCCAACCAAGAAATCAATCAATCGCGCTCGGATCGTATCACAGGCTGCCTTTACGGCCATCCCGTTCAAATCAGATCCAGATGAGGCCGCCGTCGCAGAGGTGTTCGGAACTTTGCCTGTATCAGTCGCTGTAATTTTGACCGCACTCACGTCAATGCCAAATCGCGTTGCCGCAACTTGGGCAACTTTCAGAAACAAACCCTGTCCCATTTCAGTGCCGCCATGGTTCAAATGCACAGAGCCGTCTGAATAGACATGCACCAATGCGCCCGCTTGATTGAGATGAGTAAGCGTAAAGGAGATCCCGAACTTTACGGGGGTAAGTGCAATACCTTTTTTCAAAATAGGATTTTGCGCATTCCACTTTGCGATCGCCAAACGGCGCGTTTCATAGTCAGCCGCTTTTGCCAACGCTCCAGTCATCTCATGTAAAATAAAGTCTGTGACCTCCATGCCATAGGGCGTCGTCTGCGACTTCATCTTTCCAGTTAAACTTCCGCCGGAGGCTCCTGCATTTTCGGCCGGCAGGTCCGCGTAATAATTTGCACGCCGCACTGCCAACGGATCCATCCCCAACGCGTGGGCGACATGATCCATCACGCGCTCGATCCCGAGCATCCCTTGCGGTCCGCCAAATCCGCGATATGCTGTTGCGCTCTGCGTATTTGTCTTCAGTCGGTGACTTTCAATCCGTGCATTTTCGAGCAAGTAAGCATTGTCCGAGTGTAGCATCGCACGGTCCGCGACGGGCAGCGACAAGTCTTGCGCCCAACCACAGCGCGCATACTGGATGAAATCTACTCCGCTGACGCGTCCATGTGCATCAAAGCCTGCTTTGTACTTGATGCGAAAATCATGACGCTTGCCGGTTATGATCATATCATCATCGCGGTCATATCGCATCTTACAAGGCTGCCCCGTTGCGCGTGCTGAAACCGCACATGCGACAGCTAAAGCATTGCCTTGGCTTTCTTTTCCACCAAAGCCACCGCCCATGCGCCGCACTTCGACACGCACAGCATTCATCGGAACGCCAAGTGCCTCTGCGACTTTGTGCTGAATTTCTGTAGGATGCTGGGTCGAGCTATGCACAACCATGTCAGACCCTTCTTGAGGCAGGGCCAAAGCAGCTTGCCCTTCAAGATAAAAATGCTCCTGCGCGCCCATCTCGATTACACCTTCGATCGTGTGATCTGCCTGCTTTATCGCGTTAGTGGCATTGCCTTTTTGATAGATGCGCGGCCCTTCCTCAAAGCGGCTGTTTGCTGCGAGTGCGTCGTCAATGCTCAGTAGGCTGGGTTTTTCGAGGTATTCGATCTTGGCCAATCGCGCGGCTTTGCGCGCGAGCAAATGGGATGTGGCGATCACCAAAAAGATGGGCTGCCCCACATAATGAACTGATCCTTCCGCCAACAAAGGCTCGTCATGTGCAGAGGGGCTAACATCATTGTCGAACGGTAAATCATCCGCGGTGAGGACGGCGGTTACGCCAGAGGAACGACGAACTTCGGTAAGATCAATGCTTTGAATCTCACCATGTGCAATCTCGCTCTGACCAAATGCCAGATGCAAAGTTCCGCGCGGTGTCGGGATATCATCCACGTAGCGTGCGGCACCTGTGACATGCAGCTTTGCGGCGTCATGAGGAAGTGGTTTTGCAACGCTCATGCTTTCACCTCCAGGACAGAAACTTGCATTCCTGAAAGCTCTGCAAAGTACCGCCGCAGCATGTTTTGTGCAGTAAGCAATCTGTACTCGGCAGACGCGCGCATGTCTGACAAAGGAGTGAAATCAATTGCCATCATGCTTGCTGCAAGGTCGATATTATCTTCATTCCAAGCTTGACCAATCAGGGCCTCTTCGGTCTTTTCAGCCCTCATCGGTATCCCTGCCATCCCCCCGAAAACGATACGCGCATTTGTGACGACGCCCCTCGAAATTTCGATGTTGAAGCACCCACACACCGCAGAAATATCCTGATCAAACCGTTTGGAGAGCTTGTAGCAGCGCATTGCGTCTGCATGCTTGGGGATCGTCACACCCTCAACAAGCTCCCCTGCTTTGCGATCTTGCTGGCCGTAGCTGATGAAAAACGCCTCAATAGGCATTTCGCGCCGCGTCGCGCCTTTGCGCAGATGCAAGGTTGCACCAAGGGCGATCAAAGCAGGTGGGTTGTCTCCAATCGGTGAGCCGTTCGCGATGTTGCCGCCGATCGTGGCGGCTTGGCGCACTTGCTCTGACCCATAGCGGCGCACCATTTCTGCATAAGAAGGATGACACTCTTTCAAAACAGGATGAAGCTGCGCCATGGTGACCCCGGCCCCTATCTTGAGATGATCGCCTTGGTCTTCAATGCGTTGCAAATCGCGACAGCGATGCAAAAACGCGATGTCGGTAAGCTCTCTTAACTGTTTCGTCACCCAAAGCCCCACGTCAGTCGCACCGGCGACAAGCGTTCCGTTTGGATTTGCTTCATACCAAGCCGCCAATTCATCACTCGTTTCAGGGGACAAAGCGCTTGCGCTGACTTCAGGCGCAATGTCCTGCACCCAGTCTGGAACATCCTCGCTCGCGGCCGCTTTTGCTGCGCGAATAATCGGTGCGTAGCCTGTGCAGCGACATAGATTACCCGCCAAAGCGTCGTCAAAATCATCGCGCCCATTGCGGTGTGCCGTCACCATCGAGCCAATAAATCCCGGCGTGCAAAATCCACATTGCGATCCGTGATGCTCAACCATCGCTGCTTGCACAGGATGCAACGCGCCATCGGGGCTGCTAAACCCTTCAACGGTGCGGATCGCTTTGCCATGCAATTGCGGCAAGAACAGAATGCACGCGTTCAAAGCTTTCGCGCCGCTTGCGTCCGTGACCATGACGGTGCAAGCCCCGCAATCGCCCTCGTTACAGCCTTCTTTGGTTCCCGTCATCGCGCGTGTTTCGCGCAGCCAATCGAGCAGAGTGACCGTCGGACTACCGTCGATTAACTCTACCGCCTCTCCATTCAGAAGAAACTTGATGCTCATGCCATATGCCTGCCGCGGTACTGGTTTATTTGATAGTGCTGAAGTGTGCGCCCTCGATGCGGCGTAGAAAGCGCTTTGTTTAGATTGTGAAATTCAAACTTAGGAGGCGAACACGTGAACTTGCAAGAACATTCGATCTGGTAGCACGAATTGAATATTATTTTTTCGTGCGTTACGCAGAGATTCGATCTGCCTCGTCCAAGGCAAATGTCACCAAACGGTCTACGGTGCGCTTGCTGGTCACGATCCCGTTGTGATCGCCACTTTCATAGAGCGTGACTTGCGCTGCTGGCCATGTTCTTTGCAACGGAGCAATGTCTTCAAAAGGGGCAGCGAAATCATTTGTGGAATGGAGGAGCAATAAGGGCGCACTTTGAGATTCAGCGACTTTGTACCAGTCCTTATCTAGTTGGTAAGGCGCCCCTAATGCGTCGACTTGCTTGATGAAATAGGAAAGACTTTTACCCGCTAAACCAATCAGTTCGCCACCGCTTCGAATTAAATTTTGTAGTTTCAAAGGTATGGAAATGAATGCGTAGCGCGCACTTAAGGGACCATTTTCCAATTCAAACAAAACCGCATTCGCACTTACACAATGGGCGACTAACAAATGGTAAATTCCATGCTGTTTTGACGCTGTGCGCACGGTTTGCGCAATGGATCGCATTGAACATGTCTCTCTCTTTTTTCCGAGATGTCCAGGAAAGGCGAGAATATCGACGCTAAATTGGTTTTTATGCAGGTTACGTATCAACCTGAGAAATTGTTTGTAGTGCCCACCGTGACCGGGAACGATCAAACACCTTCGCCTTGTGCCTTGAGCATCTGTTGCGTCTAATCTTAGAATGTAGCCTGCACCACATTTTATGACTTCAAATGGGGTTTCCGAATGTCTTACATCTCTCAAAATTTGATGCTCTGACTGGAGATATCGCCGGGCAAATACTTTAGCGGTTAATCTGGGAAAGACCTGCGCTACACTTGGAACCGCTTTGTGAAACCTACCTGTTTGACGCTGCTTCGCGGCCTTCCGACCCGCGAAAGCGGTTTTAACGAAGGTATTCAGCATTTGTTCGTTTCCGACATCCAAGAGAAAGGTTTCATCAAGGAACGACCCACACGTCCGAAAATTTAGCGAAACGCACTATTTTTTGTCAACATTCCAAAGGGAATAGTCCGTAAATTGCTATGTCCTCGATAGTTAGGTTGAGATATGCTTGCGCCATGACAAAAGCTCCTCGATTCATTCACCTTCGCACACACACCGAATATTCGCTTCTTGAAGGGGCGATGCGGCTGAAGAAACTGCCAGACCTTTGTGTATCGATGGACATGCCTGCGGTCGCAGTGACCGACACCAACAACCTCTTTGCGGCGCTGGAATTTTCTGTTGGCGCGTCTGGCAAAGGCGTGCAACCGATTGTGGGCTGTCAGGTCGATCTCGCTTATCTCAAAGCCCAGCCGGGAGAGCGTGAAAAAACGCCTGCGCCGATTGTTTTGCTCGCCCAAACAGAGCAGGGTTACGAGAACCTGATGAAGCTAAATTCCTGCCTTTACGTCGATAAAGGTGGGCAGTTGCCGCAGGTGACGATGGACGAGCTTACCGCTTTGAGTGCAGGCCTAATCTGTCTCACCGGCGGACCTGAGGGCGCAATTGGCAAGCTGTTGCAAGGCGGGCAACGCCCTGCGGCGGAAGCGCTCATGGATCAGATGCAGAGCGCATTTGGGGATCGGCTTTACGTTGAACTCCAGCGTCATCCTGAGAATGGTGGCCTGCCCGAGGCAGAGCGCTTGTCCGAGCGAGGGTTCGTCGAAATGGCCTATGCCAAGGGCATTCCATTGGTCGCCACCAACGACGTCTATTTCCCGAAGTCGTCGATGTATGAAGCGCATGATGCACTGATTTGTATCGCGGATGGTGCCTACGTCGATCAACAAGACCCGCGCCGTAAGCTGACAGCGCAGCATTATTTCAAGTCGCAAGAAGAGATGGTCACGCTTTTTGCAGACTTGCCGGAAGCAATCGAAAATACTGTTGAAATAGCCAAGCGCTGCGCGTTTCAAGCTTATCGCCGCGATCCGATTTTACCGAAATTTGCCGACGATGAGGTTGCCGAATTGCGCCGCATCGCCAACGAAGGCTTGCAAAAGCGCCTCGCCGTGATTCCCCATGCGGTGACGGTGGAAGAATACCAAGCACGCCTCGACTTCGAGCTTGGGATCATCGAAGGCATGGGCTTTCCGGGTTATTTCTTGATCGTTGCGGATTTTATCCAATGGGCGAAAGACAATGGCATTCCCGTGGGACCTGGGCGTGGTTCTGGTGCGGGCTCGCTCGTTGCTTATGCGTTGACTGTAACCGACCTTGATCCTTTGCGTTACTCGCTGCTGTTCGAGCGATTCCTCAATCCTGAGCGTGTCTCGATGCCGGACTTCGACATCGACTTTTGCATGGATCGCCGCGAAGAGGTGATTCAATACGTTCAAAAGAAATATGGCCGTGACAAAGTTGGTCAGATTATCACGTTCGGTGCCCTCCTCTCTAAAGCTGCAGTGCGCGATATCGGGCGCGTTTTGCAAATGCCTTATGGGCAGGTGGATCGTCTCTCCAAAATGATCCCTGTTGAGGGTGTAAAACCTGTTTCGATTGAGAAGGCCTTGGCTGATGAGCCGCGCCTGCGCGAAGAAGCGCGCAATGAGGAAGTGGTGAAGCGCTTGTTGGATTATGGTCAACAAGTTGAGGGTTTACTAAGGAACGCTTCCACCCATGCGGCGGGTGTTGTGATCGGCGACCGTCCTTTGGACGCGCTTGTTCCTCTTTATCAAGACCCGCGCTCGGACATGCCTGCAACCCAGTTCAATATGAAATGGGTCGAACAAGCGGGTCTGGTGAAGTTCGACTTTTTGGGTTTGAAAACCCTCACGGTCATTCAAAACGCGATGGAGCAGATTACAGCGAGCGGTCGCCAATTGCATATCGCGGCGGACGGCACGGAACTGTATCAACCACCCGCTGGCACGGTCGATGATATCGGCGCGATCCCTTTGGATGATGAGAAGAGTTACAAGCTTTACGCCAGCGCCAAGACTGTCGCGGTGTTTCAGGTGGAAAGCTCGGGCATGATGGATGCCCTCAAGCGGATGAAACCGACCTGTATCGAGGACATCGTCGCCCTCGTGGCGCTGTATCGTCCGGGTCCAATGGAAAACATCCCGACCTATTGTGAGGTGAAGAACGGGATCAAAGAGCGTGAATCGGTGCATCCGCTTATCGACCACATTTTGGAAGAAACCCAAGGCATCATCGTTTACCAAGAACAGGTGATGCAGATCGCGCAGGTCATGGCAGGTTACTCGCTTGGTGGCGCTGATTTGCTGCGTCGCGCGATGGGTAAAAAGATCGCCGAAGAAATGGCGAAAGAACGTCCTAAGTTCGAGAAGGGCGCAAAAGAAAATGGCGTGCCAGCCAAGAAGGCGTCCGAAGTTTTCGACCTTCTTGAGAAGTTCGCGAACTACGGTTTCAACAAATCCCACGCGGCGGCCTATGCTGTGGTCAGCTACCAAACGGCTTGGCTGAAAGCGAACCATCCGGTCGAGTTTATGGCCGGCGTGATGAACTGCGATATCCATCTGACCGACAAGCTCGCTAACTATTTTGAAGAGGTGAAAAAGGGCCTGGATCTGCCTTGGGTACCGCCCTGCGTGAACCGTTCTGGCGCGACGTTTAAAGTGACCGATGGCGCGTTGGTCTACGCGCTGGGCGCTTTGAAGAACGTCGGTGTCGAAGCGATGAAATTGGTTGTGGACGGGCGTGGAGACAAGCCGTTTAGCACCATCTTCGATCTTGCGCGGCGTGTTGATTTGAAACGCGTTGGCAAGCGTCCTTTGGAAATGCTCGCGCGCTCTGGTGCGTTTGATCAGCTTGATCCCAACCGTCGCCGAGTGTTTGATAGCCTTGATGGGTTGGTGAATTATTCACAGGCGATTTTCGAGCAGAAAAACTCTAATCAGGTCTCATTGTTCGGTGAAGCGGGGGATGATCTTCCAGAACCACGCCTAAGCCCTGTCCAAGACTGGATGCCCGCGGAACGCTTGAACGAAGAGTTTCGTGCGGTTGGTTTTTATATGTCTGGCCATCCGTTGGATGACTACATGGCCCCTTTGAAACGTAAAGGTGTGATGACGCTCGATGAAGTGACGGCCAAGGCAGAAAACGGCGCTTTGGTTGCGAAACTTGCAGGTGTTGTTGCGGGTCGACAAGAACGTAAATCAGCGCGTGGCAATCGTTTTGCGTTTGCGCAGCTGAGCGACACGAGCGGGGCGTATGAGGTCACGTTGTTCTCTGACACGCTCGATAAATGTCGCGATTTTTTGGAGACTGGCGCGAAGGTTGTTGTGACGGTTGAAGCGACAATGGAGAGCGATCAGTTGAAGCTGCTGGGGCGTTCAGTTGCGCCGATTGATGTGGTTGTTGCGGATGCGGGTCAAACGAGTTTACGCATTTTTGTCGAAAATTCAGGTGCGGTCGCGAATATTGCGTCTGTGCTTACCCGTGCGCAAGAAACAGTGAAGCAGGGCGCGCGTGGCTCTGTTTTGCTTTGTTTGCTCGACAGTGATTTGCCGGGTGAAGTGGAGGTGGACTTGGGACGTGAGTTCCCGGTGAATCCGCAGATTAAAGGTGCGCTCAAAAGCCTGGATGGTGTCATGCAGGTCGAAGAGGTTTGAAGTGCGATTTTTCTAGAAAAATCGATGCCTCCGGCGGGGATATTTTTAAAGAGAGGAAGATCAGTGCGGTTCGCGGTTTAGCGCAGCTTCGGCCAAGTCTGGCAGACCGGTTTTCTGATATACCTCAGCAAGCATCCTATTGAGCGGCACCCCATCAGGATCAAATGTGCGCCGCATCTCCAAAACTTGCTGCGCTTGCGCGAGCCGTTCTGTTTTCATCAAAGCATCCAAATGAACTTGCTCGAATAGATCGCGTTGGGCGTGACTGCCGCCAATCTCTGCCATGCGCGGCAGTGCGTGGCCAAGTTCGCGAACCGCCATTTCAAAATCGCCACGCGTATATGCGAGCAAGCCTTCGCAAGCAGGCAAAGCGACGTTGCGCCAAACTTCTTGCTCAAAACTAGGGGCACTGGCTTTCTGCTTGATAGCGCTGATCAAAGTGTCGGCCATTGGATCGTTTGAGCGACCCAATGCGTAGAGGTATTGCATGGTTAAGAATGGCAGCGTCGTGTCGGCACCGCGCAGGGCTATGTGACCCGCGACGTCTTTCCAGCGATCCTCCACATCGATGCCCGCAAGCTCCATGCGGGCTAGCAGTGAGGCCGCGCCGATCTGATCTTGCGCAAAATTTTTCTCAAGGCCCCAAACATGCGTGTCATAAGCTGCCCGCACTTCGTCGTGCTTGCCCATAGAAATGTAGAACAGCGCAAGGTGCCACCAGTTATGGCTGTACATAAAGCTGTTGAGGCCGTCCCAGCGCGGTGCCATCTCTTCCATAAAAGCAGCGCCTTCGAGCACGCGGCCTTGGGTCAGCATCACATGTGCAATCGCGTGATGTGCCCAGGCATCGGTGGGTTCGATATCGATGGCGTGGCGCGCACTGGCTTCGGCTTGCTCTAACTGATGGCACTGCTCATAGCCAAAGGCGATCATGCCATGCACGAAAGGTTCACCGCTGGCGGCGGGTAGTGCTTTCAGGCCTGCGCGCAACATGGATGGTGCATCGCCGGTGTTGAAATAGAGGTACTGCGCGAGTTTGATGATGACCAGATCGCGTGGATATTGATCAGAATGCGCCTCGCACAGGCGCATGGTTTCAGGGACATTTCCCGAGGCCCACGTGCTGGCGATATTTATCGTAGAGCGTTCACGTGGATTGGCGTTTTCAGCGTTTTGCGCACGCGAAATATACGGCGCAGCTTTGTCTGCGGCTACGGGCGCTTCGAGGAACATCCAAAGCATGCCTGCGTAAGCGTTTATCAACGCGCTGGAAGGCGTTTTATCTGCGGCAGCCAAGATGTTTGCGGCCTTCGGTTGATAGGCAAGGAAACCATGCACGAAGTCGTCGATCGCTGCCACGTCGGTCGGTGAAGTCTCAGAGAAAGTATTGTCGAAGCGATCAGTTGCCATTGTTATGCTCCTTCAAAAACGGAATGAGGTGGGCGAGCACTTCGGTCGGTGCATCCCAATGAACCGAGTGGCCCGATTGCGGTATCGTGTGAATACTAGATTGCGGGATTTGTGAGAGCAGGTCTAGCGCTTCGCCGTGTGGCACGATGAGATCATTTTCAGCGAGAAGTGCAAGTGTTGGGACATTCAGCTGATGCGCCATGTCTTTTGGCGCGTATTCTTTGAGGGCATCGAGTTGGTGTTGCATCGCGTCAAGAGATTGCGCGTATGGGTAAGCGAGGCTGGCGGCAACAGCCCCTTCGATCTGTTCGGGTTTGTCGAAAAAACGATGATGGAAAAGCCACGGAAAGAGGCTGCGTAACCAAAGTCCTTCTGGGCCGTCTTTTCGAATATCGCACAAAGTTTGGAACAGGTGCCAAGAGCGTTTTAAGTTGAGCGGAGCACTGCACAAGAGCGTGAGAGATTTGATGCGTTCATGTGCACAAGCGGCGAGTTCGGCGGCGATGTAGCCGCCCATGGAATGCCCGACGATATGAGCTTGTTTGATCTGAAGATGATCCATGAGCGCCAGTATGTCAGACGCATTTTGCTGTGGTGATGTTGGCGCGAGCTTTGGTGTTGTGCGCCCTGTTGAACGGTTGTCGGGGCGGATGACTGTGTGGTTTTCAAGCAATGGCGCAATCAGCGGGCCCCAACTTGCGCTATCGCTAAGCATACCTGCGATCAGGATTACAGGCGTTCCGTTGCCATCCTTTTCAAAGTGCATCTGAATATCGTTCAATGAGGCTGTTGGCATCGGTTAAGCCTCGTTCTTTTCGCGCCATGTGGGGAGTAAATCGCCTTTGGCAGGGCTTGCTTCATAGACAGCGCGCGCGATGGCGCGCGTGACGCAAAGGGCGGCTGCGTGGCCTATCATGGCAAGTTCGAAGTCTGGATTGGCGAGCTCTTTTTCGCCGGTTGTGGTGCTAAAAATCAGATCACCGTCCATGGGCGTATGCGCAGGAACGCAGGCGCGGCCAATGCCGTCATGCGCGGCGATTGCCACTCGTTTGCATTGGGCTTTGCTGAGTTTGGCATCTGTCGCGACGATGCCGATGGTTGTGTTGGCATACTTTAACATGGCGGTGATTTTTTCTGAGTTGAGATCGCGGCCTAGACCGGTGCTGGGATCAACACCTTGTCCGCCAAACTCTGCGTCGATCTCAAACGGAGCGGCCCAGAAATGACGCTCGCCCGGAGTTGTGACAGAGCCGATTGGATTGGCGATCATCAGCGCGCCAACGGTTACGCCGGAATCTAGCGTAAGCGAGGCCGAACCTGTTCCGCCTTTTAGCATTGCACTCATCGCGCCTGTGCCAGCACCGACCGAGCCAAGCGTAAAAATGGCGTCGGCGCTGCTTAACGCGGCTTCTCCGAGGGCAGGATAGGGGCTGGCGTCCCAATGTTTGTTACCGCCATTGATCAGATCGAAGATGATTGCAGCTGGAACAATCGGCACGCGCACAGTGTGGACTTGAAAGCCGCGACCCATATCCCGCAATCCCTGCACAACGCCACTGGCGGCATCGAGACCGAAAGCGGACCCACCTGAGAGCACAAATGCATCGACGCCGGGGGCGGATTTATCAGGATCGAGCAAGTCCGTTTCGCGGCTGCCCGGTGCGCCGCCCATGACGTGCACCGATGAGACAAGTGGTTTGTCCGATGTCAAAACTGTCGTGCCGGATTTAAGGCTTTCGTCTTGGGCATGGCCGACTTTGAGGCCTTGCACATCAGTTATCAGGTTTAAGGGGCCTGGTTTCATGGGGAAGGAGCCTCCGGCGGAAGTTTATTTCGAAAGATGAAGGTGGGGTTAGATACAGCGGCCACCATCCACTTCCATGCAGACACCTGTGATCATGCTCGCTTCGTCAGAGCACAGATAGCAGGCGGCGTTGCCCATGTCCTCTGGGGTGGAGAAGCGACCAATTGGGATGGTGGAGAGGAATTGCGCGCGTCGCTCGGGCGTGTCTTCGCCCATGAAAGAGGCGAGTAAAGGTGTTTCGCCTGCCACAGGATTGAGGGCGTTCACACGGATGCCAAAGGGCGCGAGTTCTACGGCCATGGATTTGGTGGCCGTGTTCATCCAGCCCTTTGACGCATTGTACCAGCTGAGGTTCGGGCGCGGGCTAACGCCAGCGGTTGAAGCGACGTTGAGGATGTTGCCGGATTTGTTGGCTTTCATGTGCGGGATGACGGCTTGGGCAATGAGGTAGACAGATTTACAGTTCACTGCGAATACGCGGTCAAAGTCATCTTCTGAGATCGTGTCCATAGGTGCGGGCAAATGGGTGACGCCTGCATTGTTGATGACGATATCGATTTGGCTGTGCCTTTGGAGCGTTAAGTCGATCATCGCTTGAACGCTTGCTCTATTCGCAACGTCAACAGTGCAGGGCGTTCCGCTTATCTCACGGGCGATCGAGGAGGCTGCATCGCTGTTGATGTCAGCGACAATCACATGAGCGCCTTCAGCTGCAAACTTTCTCGCAATACCCGCGCCGAAGCCTGATCCTGCACCTGTCACAATCGCTGTTTTACCATCAAGTCGCATTTTATTTCCCCCGAATTTCGCGTGGCGGTTTTTCTCGCCACATTATGTAGAGTGCTGCGCAAGCGCCAAGTACTCCGCCAAAATAGCTTGCCTCATGCATGATAGCTGCGCGCACGAACCCTTGTGGGTCGGTAAATGCATCAAGTGAAGGTAAATAGCCAACAAGCGTGTTTATGTCTGCGATATGCGCAAAGCTGAGGCCAATGAAAGCGCAGATCGCGGTGATTGATAACGCAACTGTTATGGCTTTGATCCCTGCGTAAAAATAGCGTCTGCGACCCGGTTGAGTGAAAAAACCATACAGGAATGCAGGAGTGCCCATAAGAAGGCCCATCCACCAGCTGGCGAGCGCGCCGACGATGCTGGCACCGATCCGGTTTTGCGCGGTTGGATCGATGGCAAACTGCGGAAATTTCACATCGTAAAAGTAGCTTGCGCCTACACTAAAGCTGATCTGATTGTGCAACGCTCCAAAGATTGCGGCAGCAAACATCGCGCAAAAGCAAAGCAATATGAAGACCGCAAACCTAGCCATGTTTTGCCGCAACTGTTTTGAGGGTTGAGAAGCCATAGAGGGCTTCGAACCCTTTTTCTCGGCCATGTCCGGATTTACCGACACCGCCAAAAGGCAGTTCTACACCGCCGCCTGCACCGTAGTTGTTGATGAATACCTGACCGGATTTCAGAGCTTTGGCGAGACGCATTTGGCGCGCGCCATTCTCTGTCCAGATGCTTGCCACGAGGCCAAAATCGGTGCCGTTGGCGATCTTGATTGCATCGGCTTCGTCTTTGAAAGGGATGATAACTTGAACGGGGCCAAAGATTTCTTGCTGTGCAAGTGGGTGGTTTGGATCGGTGCAAAGCAAAAGATGTGGCGCAACATATGCGCCAGTCTCAGGCGCATCGGCGGCGATTTGGCCAGTGGCTGCGAGTTGCAAGTCCTCACCTTGTTTTAAGAAGCCTGTGACGATCTCTTTCTGACGCTGGGAAATAAGAGGGCCAAGATTGAGGTCATTCATGGCGGGGCCAACCGTAAGGGCTTTGTAGCGCTTTGACATGGCTGTGACGACCTCATCATAGCGCGAATGATGCACGAGGATGCGTGAAGAAGCAGAGCATGTTTGCCCTGCATTCTGAATGCCTGCGTTCACGAGGAACGGCAGAGCCTCAACGAGATTGGCATCCTCAAAGACCAGTTGCGGGGATTTGCCACCAAGTTCTAGCGTGACAGGGATCACATTCGCGCCTGCGGCTTGCTGTACCAAAGCGCCTGTTTTGACGGAGCCTGTAAAGGATATATGCCGCACGCCTGCGTGGCCTGAAAGAGCGGCACCAGCTTCGGCACCAAGGCCCGGAACCACGTTCAAAGCGCCATCAGGAAGACCCGCTTGGCGTGCAATTTCTGCGAACATGAGGGCGGTCAGACAGGCCTCTTCAGCAGGTTTCAAAACTGTAGCATTGCCCATCGTCAAAGCCGCGCCAACAGAGCGACCTATGATTTGCATCGGGTAATTCCAAGGCACGATATGGCCTGTCACGCCATGAGGTTCGCGTAGCGTGTAGACCGTGTATCCATCAAGGTAGGGAATAGTTTCGCCGTGCACTTTGTCCGCAGCACCCCCGTAAAATTCCATATAGCGCGCCAGCGCAACAGCATCTGCACGCGCTTGAGTAAGAGGTTTTCCAACGTCACGGGCTTCGAGTTCTGCTAGCAAATCCACGTGTTCTAAAACCAGCTGTCCAATGCGGGTTAAAATGCGACCGCGCTCCAGTGCTGTGGTTCTACCCCACTCCCCATCTAAAGCCGTTTGTGCCGCCGTGACGGCGGCGTCGATGTCTATTGATGTTCCACGCGCGATTTGTGTGAGCTCGCTGCCGTCAGATGGATCAACTAACGCTAGCGTTTGGCCTTCTTGAGGCGCGCGCCACGCGCCGCCTATAAGGCAATAAGACGGATTGAAGGGCAGGTCAGGCAGGGACATTAGACAAGGCTTTCACATCAGGAAGAGTTGGGGCCGCGGCAATCAGATTGGCGGTGTAGGGATGAGATGGGTTGGTGAAAACTTGTTGTGTGGCTCCATCCTCAACGATTTCACCGTTTTTCATCACAAGTACGCGGTCGGTGATCGTACGCACGACGCTCAGATCATGGCTGATAAAAAGGTAGCTGAGATCATGAGTTTGCGTCAATTCAGCGATCAGGTCGAGGATTTGTGCACGGATTGACACATCTAAAGCGCTGACGGCTTCATCAAAAATAATGACCTCGGGACGAATAATAAGCGCGCGTGCAATGGCGATGCGTTGGCGTTGCCCACCGCTGAAAGCGTGGATGTATTTGTCGGCGTCATCAGGATGCAGGCCGACAGCGAGAAGCGCGTCGCTCACTCGGTTTTTACGCTCCAATCCTTGGGGCGGATTATCGAGTAGATGGAATGGTTCCGTGATAATGCGCGCGACTTTGTGACGGGGGTTAAAGCTGCCGTAGGGGTCTTGAAACACCACCTGCAAACCAGAGCGCAGCGCGGCGGGCATATCTGGTGCAACTTCTTGCCCGAATGCCTTGATGGAACCACCTTGGAGCGGTTCTAGCCCTAGAATGGCGCGGGTTAGGGTGGACTTGCCACAACCGCTTTCTCCGACCAGACCGATACGCTCGCCCTTGTGCAGCGTAAAGCTGATGCCGTTCACGGCGCGGGTATATTCGCGCTGGGCAAAGAGCGTTGTGCGCGGTTTGGGATAGTCGCGCACTGCATCTTGAACGATCAACAAAGCATCATCCGCTTCGGGCGCTTTTGGCAGGTTCACTTCATGCGCAGAGGCAGCGAAGAGCGCGCGTGTATAAGGGTGCTGCATATTTGCGAAGAGTGTCTTGGTCACGCCAGTCTCGACAACTTCGCCGCTGCGCATCACGACGATCCGGTCTGCCATATCCGATACAACGGCAAGATCATGCGTGATCATCAAAAGGCCCATGCCAAAGTCTTGCACGAGGTCCTTCAAGAGCTCCAGAATTTGCGCTTGCGTGGTCACATCAAGGGCTGTCGTCGGTTCATCCGCGATCAAAAGGCGCGGGCGAAGGGCGATTGCCATAGCAATAACCACGCGCTGTCGTTGCCCACCCGAAAGCTCGTGTGGGAAGCGCGAGAGGCTGTAACTTTCGGGCGGCAGACCAACACGGGCTAGCACCTCTAGGGCCCGTTTACGCGCCTCATCGCGACTTTGGTTGGTGTGAAGAAGGATCGTCTCCATCACCTGGTCACCGATATTTTTCAACGGGTTGAGCGCGGTCATGGGTTCTTGAAACACCATGCCGATGTCATTGCCGCGCAGCTTGCACATTTCGGGATCTGGCGCGTTCAGTACTTCTTGGCCGTCGAGTTTGATTGAGCCTGTAGTGACAGTTCCGCGCGGCAAAAGCTGCATGACAGAAAAGGCTGTTAGCGATTTTCCTGAGCCACTTTCGCCCGTAATCGCAACAATTTCGCCCTGCGCGAGGTCCAGTGAAACGCCGTTCAAAATAGGGTTGCCGTGAATGCTGAGATCGAGGTTTTGGATGGACAACAGGCTCATGTGCGCTCCACCCGAATGCGAGGGTCGAGCAGGTCGCGCAGACCGTCGCCCATAAGGTTCAAACCGAGCACTGTCAGGATAATCGCACCACCTGGAATGAGCGCAAGATGTGGAGCGAAATTGACCATAGTTTGTGCATCCGCGAGCATACGTCCCCAACTAGGCAAAGGCGGCTGTGCACCAAGACCAACGTAGCTTAGACCCGCTTCCGCAAGGATACCAAGCGAGAACTGGATAGTGCCTTGCACGATCAAGAGATTGGTCACATTGGGCAGAATATGCTCTATCGAAATGCGCGACACACCTTTGCCTGCGACGCGCGCAGCCATGATAAATTCGCGCTGCCAAAGCGGCAAAGCTGCACCGCGCGTGAGACGTGCGAAGACCGGAATGTTGAAAATGCCAATAGCGATGATCGCGTTCACAGCACCGGGGCCAAAAACGGCCGTAATCAGGATTGCAATGACCAGCGAAGGAAAGGCAAAGACAAGATCGTTGCCGCGCATGATGACTTCGTCGAGCAAGCTGCCCTGTCGTGCAGCAGCGGCCAGCCCAAGCGGTACCCCAACCCCCATACCAATCCCGACAGCAACCAGCGCCACAGCAATAGAGGTCCGCGCGCCGACCATGATCATGCTGAAAATATCGCGTCCAAAGTGATCGGTGCCAAGCCAATGTGTTCCGTTCGGCGTTTGTAATTTCGCAGGAATATTCATCTGCGTGACGTCATATGGCGTCCACAGAAAACTAATCAAAGCCGCGGCAATGACCAGCGCAGAAAGTACGCCACCAATGATAAGATTGCGCGATCTCATGATCGCGATCTTAGGCGGGGATCAACAAAGGCGTAGGCGAGGTCGACAATAAAATTTACCATGATGACTGCGAAGACTAGCAACATCACGACGCTTTCGACCACGATCAAATCGCGTTGCGAAATGGATTGAAAGACGAGGCGCCCGAGCCCCGGAAGATAGAAAACCTGTTCGATGATGATGGACCCTGCAAGCAAGAACGAGAATTGCAAACCGATGATTGTGAGCACTGGGATGAGCGCGTTTCGGAGCGCGTGACGCCACAGAGCTTGGCGACGGCTAAGGCCTTTCGCGCGCGCGGTTCTAATGAAATCTTCGTTTAGTATGTCGAGAAGGGACGAGCGCATGACGCGCGCGAGGATCGCCGCTTGTGGGAGGGCGAGTGCGATTGCAGGAAGCGTGAGGGCTTTTAGGCCGGTGAACAGGCCTTCGTCCCAACCGGGAAAGCCGCCCGCAGAGAACCAACGCAAGTTGATCGCAAAGACCAGAACCAGTATCATCGCGAACCAGAAATTCGGGATGGCGACGCCGAGTTGCGTCGCCCCCATCACGGCCACATCGCCCGGTGCGCCGCGACGCGAAGCTGCATAAATACCTGCGGGAAAAGCGATTAGCGTCGAAAGAGCCAAAGCATAAAGTGCAAGCGGCAAGGACACCCAAAGTCGATCTGCCACCATTTGCGCGACCGGCGTGCGATAGGTGTAGGAGGTGCCGAAATCACCTTGAAGCATCCCAAACGTCCACGACAAATAGCGTTCCAGTTTACTCTGGTTTAGCCCCAATTCTTCGCGCAACGCGTTTAAGGTATCCTCTTGCGCATTCATCCCCAGCATAAAGCTGGCTGGATCACCCGGTGCAACCTCGATCACCAGAAAGATGACAAGGCTGGCGATGATCAGGCTGATCGCAAGGGACAGCAGTCGTTTGAGGCTATATCGCAGCATCTGATCACGCTAGGCGAGAGCCGCGCGAGCGTCTAGAGGGCTTGTCGCATCGTGACGCTGGTGTATGTCAAAGGGCATGTTGAAACACCCCATTTTCATCGGCTCGGAAATCTATCGTGGCTCGTCTTACGGTGGGTTGCATCCTTTGCGCGTGCCGCGCGTTTCGACCGTGATGGACTTAAGCCGCGCGTTGGGCTGGCTGCCGGATGTGCAGTACCGCACGTCTCCGCGTGCCAAGCCAAAAGCCTTTTGGGAGTTTCACACACCCGCCTATATCTCTGCCCTCGCGCGCGCCGAGCGGCGTGGTCAAGTAAGTGACGAAGAGCGCGCGGAGTTTGATCTGGGCACGCATTCCAATCCTGTGTTTGGTGAGATGTTTCGCCGTCCTGCCACGGGTGTTGGCGGTGTGATGCTCGCGGCGGAACTCCTTGCCGAAGGCGGTATTGTGCATGTGCCCGGCGGTGGAACCCATCATGGAATGCCGGAGCGCGCGAATGGGTTTTGCTATCTGAACGACCCTGTTTTTGCGATCAAAGCTTTGCAACATCATGGTGCGTGGCGCGTGGTTTATGTGGATATTGATGCGCATCATCCAGATGGTGTGGAGGTCGGATTTAGTGGTGATCCGTCGGTACGCATGATCTCAGTGCACGAGGAGAAGCGTTGGCCCTTTACAGGGGGTCTTGATGAGACCGGCAAGGGCAGCGCGTTCAACTTGCCAGTGATGCGGGGCTTTAATGATAGTGAAATGCGAATTGCTTTGCAGGATTTGATCATCCCGCTGATCGAAGATTTCGAACCCGACGCTATCGTTCTGCAGTGTGGTTCTGATGCGATTGAAGAAGACCCGTTGTCGCGTTTATCCCTATCAAACAATGCGCATATCGAGGTCGTGCGCGCTCTGATGGCTCTCACGAACCGCCTGATGGTGCTTGGCGGTGGCGGCTATAATCCATGGAGCGTTGGGCGGTGTTGGACACGTATTTGGGGTGCTTTGAATGGGTTGGAAGCGCCTGAGATGTTGAATGTTGAGAACGCGCAAATTTTGCGAGCGCTTAGATTTGAGGGCAATTCTCGCGGTCGTAATCCGCCTGAGCATTGGTTTAGCACGCTCGCGGACGAACCCAACGAAGGCCCTGTTCGTGACGAAATACGCGCGCGCATTGGAATGTTGCGCGCGCGTTTGATTTAGGGCGTCGAATTTTCTAGAAAATTCGGACCCCGCTTAGTTGGACCAGCTTACGCCAGTGAGATCGGTCGCTTGTGTTGGGGCATTCTCCCAGAGGCCTTTCACCTTTGCATCCGCAACAGTCGGGAACGCCAGCTGGAACAAATACCCGTTCACATAATCTTGCGAGATTGTTGTCTGTGCCGTCGCGATCATCTCTGAGCGCATCGCAGGATCAGCCGTCGCATTGAGCTTTGTCATCAACGCTTGGAACTCAGGGTTGTCGTACTGGAAGTAGTAATCTGGACGCGCATAGATGCCGATGTCGAAAGGCTCTGTGTGGCTTACGATTGTCAGACCGAAGTCTTTGCCACGAAACACAGTTTCCAACCACTGCGCCCATTCCACATTAATGATTTCAGCTTTGATGCCAACTTCGGCGAGCTGAGCTGCGATAATTTCACCGCCACGACGCGCGTAAGAGGGCGGCGGAAGATGCAAAGTTGTCTCAAATCCGTCGGCCATGCCTGCTTCGGCCAGCAGTGCTTTCGCCTTCGCGGGATCGTGCATAGAGCCAGCGGTCAAATCCACATAATCAGGATTGTGTGGGGCAAAATGCGTGCCGATTGGCGTGCCGTATCCGAACATCGCACCATCAATAATCGCTTGGCGATCAATCGCATGCGCAACGGCTTGACGTACCTTCACATTGTCAAAGGGCGGCATCTTGTTGTTGGTCGAGAGGATCGTTTCACCCTCTGAACTACCAACAAGTACTTGAAAGCGTGGGTCAGCTTCAAATTGCGGAAGGTTCTCTGGTGCAGGAAAGCCTGCGAACACATCCACATCTTGAGCCATTACAGCAGCAAACGCCGCTGTTGGATCAGAGATGAACTTGAACGTCGCCGCCTCTAGCGCGGGGGCATCGCCCCAATACGCATCGTTGCGCGCCAGTTCGATTTTGTCGCCTTGTACCCAGTTTACAAACTTGAATGCGCCTGTTCCGATGGGCATCTGTTTGATGTTCTCGATACTTTCCGGCGCAACAATCACCGCATCGCCCCAAGCAAGGTTGAACAGCATGGAACCGTTCGCCTCTGCAAGCGTCAATTTGACGGTCATCGGGTCCACTACGCTGACATCTGTGATGCCTGCATAAAGGGCTTTTTGAGCATTCGTGCTGTCCTCGGCGCGTGCGCGATCGAGCGAGAATTTCACATCTTCCGCGTCCATCGCCGTGCCATCATGGAACGTCACGCCGTCGCGCAACTTGAATGTGTAGCTCAACCCGTCGTCCGAGATTTCCCAGCTCTTCGCGAGGCCCGCAACAACTGACCCGTCTGCCATGAAGCGTGTTAAACCTTCAAACACGTTGGAATAAAGAACGCTATCAATCGCTCCAGCGGCGGCAGATGTGGGGTCCAAATGCGGTGGCTCAAGTTGCAATGCAACGGTGATGTCTGATTTCGCGAAAGCGGCGCCAGCTAGCAAAGCTGCGGCACTTGCACCTAGAAAAAGCGTTTTGAAGTTGGACATATGTATCTCTCCCAATGATGTTTGAGTGAGAGCGTAGCCCTTGCCTTAGGGTCTTGCATAGGGGGAATTCTGGTCTTGCGCGTTGGGCTTATGCTCGGGTATGGGCTGTTTTTTGGCAATTGAGGGCGGAAAATGGCTCAGCATCAGCAGGTTTTGGCCGTCGATTTTGGTACATCGAACTCGGCTGTTGGCATCTGTCGCGATGGCCAAGCGCATATTCTTGAAATGGAGGCAGGTCAGCAAACTCTGCCCACTGCGCTGTTTTTTGATTACGAAGAAAAGGTGGTCAACTTCGGCTCGGCAGCGGAGCAAGCGCTGTTTGAGGGGGCATGGGGCCGATACATGCGCGCGCTCAAATCTTTGTTGGGCACACCTTTGATCCGTGAAAGCAGCATTTTTCTGGGCAAACGGATGAGCTACATCGACATCGTCGCAAAGTTCCTGGCTGAACTCAAAGAACGCGCAGAATTGGCGTCGGGTGTGCGTTATAACAGCGTGTTGTCTGGGCGCCCCGTACGATTTCATGCAGATCCCAAACGCGATGCGCAGGCGCAAACTGATTTGACTGAATGCTATGAAAAGGCAGGTTTCAAACAGATCCACTTCATGAATGAACCCGAGGCTGCTGCGCGTGCGCAAGCACATGTTTTAAGCGCCGGTGATCTAGGGTTGGTGATTGATATTGGGGGGGGTACCTCGGATTTTACCCTTTTTCGCAACGCGTCTAACACAGAAATAGAAATCATCCACAGCGAAGGTTTGCGTCTTGGTGGCACTGATTTTGATCGCCTGCTTAGCTTTGAACACATCATGCCGCTACTTGGCAAAGGCAGCCCTATTCGTCACGCTTTTGGCAGCGAAACGCATCTTGCTCCGAATGGCATTTTTGCGGATCTCGCCACTTGGCAAAAAATTCCATTCCTCTATGCGCCAGACACACGCCGTGCGGCGAAAGACTTACTGCAATATGCGGTTGAGCCAGACAAGCTCGCGCGGTTGGACCGCGTGCTGACGGATGAACGTGGTCACGATCTTGCTTTTGCGGTGGAAGCGGCCAAGATTGAGCTGAACACAAAGCCAGTGGCGAGTGTGGATATCAAGCTTGATCCTTTGGAAAAGGGTTTGATCGCGCCGCTCTACGCGCTTGCGCTCGCACATTCGCTTCAGCTCTGTGCCGAGCAAATTGCGCAGACTGCTTTGCGCTGCACGGATCAAGCGGGCCATACGCCAAGCGATGTCACGCACCTTATTCTTGTGGGTGGTTCGAGCCTGATGCAGGTCGTGCAAACCGCAGTTTCAGGTGCTTTCCCAAAGGCTCAAACACATCACGGTGCGGCGCTCACGGGGATCATTGAGGGCCTCGCGCTTGCCACTCAGGAACACTAGCCGCATCCCCTTTTCGTAAATATCCCGGGGGAGGCTTGGCTTGCCAAGTCGGGGGCTGGCCCCCTTCAGACCTCATCCGTCAAGAGCTGCGCCAACGCATGTGCCATGACTTTCGCACTATCGATCATGTCATCAACGCCAACATATTCGTCCGGTTTATGCGCCAGCTCCAAAATTCCGGGCCCATAGGCGATGCAATTTTTCAACTTCCCGATCCGATCAATATGCTTTTGATCATATGTACCCGGTGACGCCACATAGCGCACTTTTTTGCCCATCACCGCTTCTATCGAGCGCGCAACTGTCTGCACAACAGGCGCTTCTTTATCGGTCATGGAGGGTGCGACGTGGTTCAATTCTCGCATTTCGTATTCAAAATTCGGCCGCGTCACACGCAAACCTTCGAGCAGGTCTTTCACCTCACCGCTCACGCCTTCGTAATCTTCTTCTGCCAAATAGCGGCGATCGATCACGATACGGCAACTGTCAGGAACGCAATGCGACGGCAATGCTGTGCTGTCTGCGGCCTGCTCATTCTGACCGCCATGGATCGAGTTGATGTTCATCGTCGATTGGCGCGCGCCTTCGGGGATCACAGGCATTTCTGTGTGTCGCGCAGCCATTGCGGGATAAAGCGTATCTTCGAATTTATCGAGCACGGCTCCCATATGACGCACAGCGCAATCGCCCAGGAAAGGCATGCAGCCGTGGGCAATCTCGCCAAAGGTTTCGATTTCTGCCCACCAACCGCCGCGATGCCCAAGGCAAATCTGATCGACGCCAAGTGGTTCGGGAATGATCACATGCTGCACGCGCTTGGGATCGTAGAACCCTTTTTGCGCCAAATAGGCCACGCCACCATAGCCACCTGACTCCTCATCGGCCGTTCCGCTGATTTCAATTGCGCCTGCATAGTCAGGGCATTCTTCAGCAAACGCTTCCGCCGCGATGATCGAAGCGGCGAGACCGCCTTTCATATCGCAAGCGCCACGTCCGTAAATTTTACCGTCGCTGAGCTCTCCACCGAAAGGATCAAAGGTCCAGCCTGCACCCACTTCGACGACATCAATGTGGGAATTAAAGTGAACGCACTCACCCGCGCGCGTTCCTTCGCGACGACACACAACATTCCAACGTGGGTACTTTGTGCAATCCCCCGGCGCACCTTCTGCACGCACCATTTCCATCGCAAAGCCACTGCGCGCCATGCGTTCGCCCAAATAGGTGCAGATCTCGCGGTAGTTTTCTCCGGGGGGATTGAGCGTGGGGATGCGGATCAGCTCTTGTGTAAGTTCGATCAGATCATCGCGTTTGTCTTCGATGCGCTTGGCCAGCCGTGTTTGCAAATCGCTCATGTCGCTCTCCCATTTGAAACTCAAAGTGACGCGGCGACGGCACTCTTGCAAGACCTCTGCGCGCATGGCACGAAGCAAGTGTTCTCAGGGCAGGGTGAAAGTCCCTACCGGCGGTGATAGCCCGCGAGCGCTTGTTGTCCCTAGCGGGACAACTTGGTCAGCAGATTTGGTGAAATTCCAGAGCCGACGGTGAAAGTCCGGATGAAAGAGAGCGGTTTGCATGTCCTTTGGGGCAGGTAGGCTATTGCGATGCTCTGGGGCTTTTGTGACGTCTAAAACAAAGGTTCCAAAATGACGAAACTTCTTAAAATTGCGTTTATCAAAGCGCGTTGGCATGCCGAAATCGTTGATCAAGCGCTTGTCGGATTCGAGGCGGACATGGACAGCGTTGATGCGACTGTGCAGATCACCTCATTCGATGTTCCGGGTGCGTTTGAGATGCCGCTTCTGGCGAAAAATCTAGGTGCATCAGGCGATTACGACGCCATTGTCTGTGCCGCGTTGGTCGTGGATGGCGGGATTTATCGCCACGATTTCGTCGCCGCAGCAGTCGTGAATGGCTTGATGGAGGCACAAATGTGCACGGGCGTGCCGACATTCTCTGTCTCGTTGACACCACATCATTTTCAGCCAAGCGCGGAACACATCGAGTTTTATTCCGAGCATTTCGTCAAGAAAGGTTCAGAGGCCGCGCAAGCGGTGCGTCAAACGTTAGAGCACTACGTTTAACCTGCGACTTAACGAAGTCGAAACAGCGGGGCGGGTCCAATCGGGATCGGCCCCAGTTTCATCATGCCCGCGTCCAATTTGAGCGGCAGATCAAGCGTGTTGCGATTGCCGGATAGGCCAGAGAGCAAGGAAAGCCCTTGCTCAATTGGGCGTAAAAGCTGGGCTGGCACAGCCCCTGTCGCCGCACTTAGCGCTAAAATATCACGCCAGTTTTGCGCTTTGATCGTGATCTGACCCGTCGCACGACCCGCAGTGTCCACATCAAAACCACCGGCAAGGCGTAGTTCTAGCTGACCCCATTTCGCCTCAATCAACCTCACGTCAATGCGTGTCGGTTGTGGGCGCGAAGCCTGCAAAGCGTTCAAATCCCAAGGCGCGTCAAATGCCGCCGTCACATCGCCGCGCGCATATTCGAGCGCTTTGGGCAAGATGCCCGCCTCAAGACGCAGTCCTTTGGGCTCTGGCAAAACCACATCCTTTAGATCGACGCCGAACTTGTAGGTATTCTGCGCTGCTGCGGTTTTCTCTACCGCCATCAGAGCTCTCGCCGCTCCCAATGTTTCGCCGCTCTCCATCTGGATCTTGACCGCGTCCGCAGTGAAGTTGGTTTTCTCCAACGCAAGGGAGGTGTTTTTCTTCACGATAAGCGATGCGCGCATGTCTTCGCTGGTGATTGCTGCTTTGCCAAAAGGGCTGCTAAAGGTCTGCTCGTTGGGCCAAACAGCGATCAAATGCTCTGGCTTGTAGCTAAGCGCAAAGATTTGCAAGAACGGTGCAGAATAGGCGACGCCTGTGTCTGGATCGGCCAAGGAAATACCGCTCAAAGTCGTGTCAAAACGGCTTGGAAAACCACGTGTTTCGATGCTTTCGACGTCCGCGACCCAACCCTCGGCGCGGCGCTCTTCGAACCAACGCTCGAAGCCCGCAGTCGCACCGGAAGAGCCGACAAACCAGTAGCCTGCATAAAGCGCAGCGGCGGCAATAATCACAAATAACAGTCGTTTCATGTCTTTTCCTCACGGCTTGGCTCGTATCTAGTGCAGGCATCTGAAAAGGACCAGTGCGATGACGATGTGGGTGTTTGGCTACGGATCCCTTTTGTGGAACCCCGGTTTTGAGGTGGATGAGCAGCAAGTTGGCATGATGCACGATTATGCGCGCAGTTTTTGCATGCGCTCAATCCATCATCGCGGGACCTCCGAACATCCCGGTTTGGTCTTGGCTTTGGATGAAATGCAGGGTGCGCGCTGCGAAGGTGTGGCTCTGCGCGTCAAGGCTGGCACAGAGGCAGAAACGCTGGCTTATTTGCGAGAACGCGAGCTGATTTCGTCGGCTTACCTAGAGAAAAACCTCGCAGTGCATCTCAAAAATGGCGAGGTGATTGAGGCTGTGACATACGTGATTGATCCCAATCACGTGCAGTACTGTCATCTGGATTTAGAGGCGCAGGCACAGGTCATTTCACGCGCTATCGGCGATCGTGGTCCGAACACGGATTACTTGCACAACACGGCGAGCCATCTTGTCGAACTCGGGATCGAGGATGAAGATCTCAACTGGCTTTCGCAGCGTGTAAAAACCCTTTGTTCATAAGGCTTGGCTTGATCGCGCAATCAGCGTAAACTCACCCACAATAAGAAACGTGTCAGGAGCAGTCCCCTTGGACAAGCCAGACCGCGAGGTACGCGCGCAGTTTTCCCAGCCTTGGCGGCAAATTACGTCAATGCTGATCGTCATCGGCTTGGTCGGAGCCGGAGCATTCGTGGCCTTGCCGCGCGTGTTGCCTGTTTTCTTGGCCAATCCTTGGCTCAATGGCTTCATTATTGTCGTCTTTTTCATTGGTGTTTTGGCTTGCTTTTACCAAGTGGGCCAGTTGATCAATTCAGTACGATGGCTCGAGGCATTTGCCTCTGAAAACCGTGAAGACCCGAGCATTAAAGCCCCACAATTGCTGGCGCCCTTGGCGGCGTTGTTGCGGTCACGTGGCGCGCGGATGCAGATTTCGAGTAGCTCCACACGGTCGATCTTGGATTCTGTGGCGACGCGCATTGATGAAGCGCGTGAAATTACGCGCTATCTTGTTAACCTACTGATTTTCCTTGGTTTGCTGGGAACGTTCTATGGGCTTGCCACAACTGTCCCTGCGATTGTCGATACAATCCGCAACCTGAGCGCAGCTGAGGGCGAAACTGGCGCAGATGTTTTCAAACGTCTGCAATCGGGACTTGAGGCGCAAATGGGTGGCATGGGCGTTGCTTTTGGGTCTTCGCTCTTGGGTCTCGCTGGATCGCTTGTCGTCGGCCTTTTGGAACTCTTCGCGGGTCATGGCCAGAACCGGTTTTACCGCGAGCTTGAAGAGTGGCTCTCATCCATCACGCGTCTCGGTTATTCCTCTGGCGATGGCGAAGGCGGCGTAGAAAACGCGGCGATGGCTGGGGTCATGGACCATATGGCCGAGCAAATGGAAGCACTGCAGATGATGTTCACTCAAAGCGATGTCAGCCGCTCGATGGTGGATGACAAGCTTGGCTCGCTCACGGATGCAATTTCAAGAATGACAGAACGTATGGAGGCCACGGGCACCGCCACTGATGCACTTATGCGTGTGGCGCAGGGACAAGAGCAGTTGATCGCCAAACTCGATGGCGGCGTGTTGGGCGGGGATGGCGGTATGGATGCGGAAAGCCGGATGCGCTTGCGCTCTATCGACGTTCAGATGCTTAAAATTCTTGAAGAAATGTCCGCGGGTCGCGCTGAAACCATGGCCGAGTTGCGTAGTGACATCGGTGCGTTGGGTCGCATGCTGACGCAACCGCGCAAAGCACCCGCCGGGGCTGCGAAGGCACAGGCAACACGTACGCGTGACGGTGGCTAATGGCACTCTCAAGGCGCACAGGTCAAAGGTTTCAAGGCTCGATCTGGCCCGGCTTTGTCGACGCAATGACCGGACTTTTGCTGGTTTTGATGTTCGTTCTGACCATCTTCATGGTGATGCAATTCGTCTTAAATGAAACGATAACCGGCCAAGAAAGCGAGTTGGATGATCTTGGCCAAGAGATCGCAGCACTTGCGCAGGCCTTGGGCTTGGAAAGGGATCGCAGCGAGAAGCTAGAGAATGATCTTGGCGCTTTGAACGCAACGCTTGATGACACAACGCAGCGCGCAGAGGCGCAATCGGCCCTTATCGCATCTTTGCAACAACAGCGCGCGGATCAAGATAGCGCATTGGCGCAAGCGCAAGCACAGATCACCAGTTTCGAGGCGCAAGTCGCATCGCTTTTGTCCCAACGTGATGATGCGCTCAGCAATGTGGCGTCGCTTGAGGATGCGCAGACCCAATTGCTAAGTGAAAAAGAAGCGCTTGATCTCGCGCTTACTTCTGCGCGCACAGAGATTGATGCGCAGGTTGAAACGGCTCGGCTTGCGGCTGCAGAGCGTGAAGCAATGGATGCCTTGATCGCTGATCTGCGTCGCGAAGGCGAAGATAAAGACGCAACACTTAGCGCGCGCGCTCTGGAACTCGCTGAGTTGCAAGAGGCGCTTTCAGCAGAGGAAAAAGCGCGTTTGTTGGAGGCAGAAGCTGCCGAAGTCTTGCGCGCACGCTTGGAAAACGCGGACGCAGAGCTGACTGCGATGACGTTGAGTTTGGAAGCAGAGCGTAAACAAGCTGAAGAAACGCTAACGCTATTGGCCGCTGCGCGCTCTGCGGGTGATGATCTCACGGCGCAATTGGCCGCGGCTGTAACCATTGGCCAAGACAGAGACGCTGCAAAAGCAGCTGTTGAAAAAGAGCTCTCAGAGGTTTTGACGCAGCTCGCACTCGCGCGTTCAGATTTGGATGCGGCGCGTGAACAGCAGGCTTTAAGCGAAGCAAGTAAATTGAGTGCTGAAGAGGAAGCGGCAGCACGCATTGCGGCGCTACAAGCTGCGCAAAAAGCGGCCGAAGCTTTGCTCGCAGAGCAAGGGTCCGATCTGGAGAATGCGAACGCGCAGTTGGCAGCCTCGAATTCAAGAATAACCGAAACCAACGCGTCGCTTGAGATCGCTCAAACGCGTTTGAACGAGATAAATAGCGCCTTGGCGCGGGCTGAAGCGCAGCTTTCCGAGGCGAGTGGATTTTTGAACGAAACGCAAACCGAACTTGCGAGACTTCAAGCCGAGCAGGAACAGTCTATTGCAACGATCACAGCCTTGAGCGCAGAACTGGCGCGGACCCGTGACGCGCTTGCTTTGGCTGAGGCGAACTTGACCGTCGCGATGGACGACAGTGAGCTAGAGCAGACGTTGGCAGCAGCCCTTGCGGCGCGTAATGCAGCAGAGCTGGAACGTGAAGAGGTGCAAAAACAACTTGCCGCAGCACTAGCGGCGAAGCTTGCAGCTGAACAAGATGCTGGAACACGATTGAATGATGCGGAACAGCAAGCCATTTTGCTGTCTGCCGCGCGTGAAGAATTGGCCAAAGAACAGGCACGTTCGAGCCAAGCAGAATTGCAGACAGAAGCGCTTAATCAACAAGTTGCAGCGCTTCGTGCGCAGCTTGGTAGTTTGCAGGCGATCTTGGATGACGCGCGTGTTCAGGATGTGGCGTCGCAGGTACAGTTGCAAAACCTTGGGTCTGAGTTGAACGCAGCTTTGGCCCGTGTCGCAGCGGAAGAGCGTCGTCGGCGTGAGTTGGAAGAGGCGGAGCGCGTGCGTTTGGAAGCGCAAACCAAAGACCTAGAGCGGTATCGCTCTGAGTTTTTCGGACGCTTGCGCGATGTTCTTGGCAGTCAGGAAGGGGTTCGGATCGAAGGGGACCGTTTTGTCTTTTCTTCAGAAGTGCTTTTCCCACCGGGGCGCGCTGCGCTCTCAGAAGTTGGGCGTGGAGAGGTGGCAAAGGTCGCTTCGATCCTGCGCGCAGTTGCCGATGATATTCCAGAAGGGATTGACTGGGTCATTCGCGTAGATGGTCATACGGATAATGTGCCGTTGTCTGGTCTTGGTGAATTCGCCGATAACTGGGAGTTGAGCCAAGCGCGCGCGCTGTCTGTCGTCAAATATATGGTGAACTTCCTCGGGATCCCGCCAACACGTTTGGCGGCAAATGGTTTTGGACAGTATCAACCTGTGAACACCGAGGACAGTGACGAAGCGCGCGCGCAGAACCGTCGTATCGAGCTGAAATTCACCGAAAAGTAACTATCGCTTGATTTCAAACGTAGCAGTTTGTGTATCAATTTCTTCGCCGTTTCGAGTAAAGCGCGCTCTGGCTTCATAAATGCCCACAGGCCAAGGCTCAGCACGACGTTTTTTACCTATGGCGCGGAAGAAGCGGGCTAGGTTCTTTTCGAGCTCGTAGATTTGCGTAACCTCAAATCCATCAGGTCCAGTGAACTGCACATCAATTTTGTCACCCGCTTTGCCGCCAAACATGAAAAAGTAGCTGACGAGCGCTGGTGAGATCGATCTCAATTCTTGCTCTGCCGTACCCATTTTTATGTCGGCGAACTTGGGAACGCTTTCGGCAAAACCAATTTCTAGAATGCCACCTTTTTGAAACAAGAGCGGCTCGCGCCACATCGTTTTTTCAATCGGTTTATCGCACTTAGCACCCTTAGGCGCGAAGGGATCGACGGGTTTTCCGTCTTTGCGCACGGACAAATGCAGGTGGGCAAATTCTGTGCGTCCGGTCATCCCCATTTGGCCAAGTTTTGTACCAGCCTCGACGATCTGTCCTTTGCGCACGTTCAAAGAGCCTTCGCGCAAGTGACAATACTGCGTTTGCCAACCGTCGCCATGATCAAGCACAAGGCCATTGCCGCATTCACGCCCTTTGATCGCATCTGTGTTAATCTCGCCGTTCCAAACGTCGCTCATTCCGTCTCGCACGCCAAGAACTGTAACTTCAGCGGCGGCGAGAATATCGACACCTTCCTGTGCATCGCGTGCTGTAGGAACGGCAAAATCAGTGCCTTTGTGCGCATTGTACGAGCGCGGACCACATTCGAAATCTTTGAAATTTTCTGTCGCGTCATGATCCATATATTGTTGGATATAGCAGTTTTTTCCAAGCTCGCAGTCCACAGGCAGCGCCAAAAGAGGAGCCCCCGCAGCAGGTGCTGCGAGGGCTAAGAAAGGTATCATAAAAAGCGCGAGACGCATTAATCGGCCGTCAGCAAGGGAGGCTTTTTACCAGAAAGACGCGGCTTTTCCGGGCCTTCTGTCTTTAGAACAATCTTGCCGTCTTTGACACCGACTTTAACAACACCGCCTTTGGCAAGCTTACCAAACAGCAACTCCTCTGCGAGTGGCTTTTTGATGTGCTCTTGGATCACGCGGCCAAGCGGGCGCGCACCCATTTTGCTGTCGTAGCCTTTGTCGGCAATCCATTCTGTTGCTGCTTTGGACAGCTCAAACGTCACGTTGCGGTCCATTAGCTGCGCTTCGAGTTGCAGTACGAATTTTTCAACCACTTGCATGATGACAGTCTTCGGCAAGGCACCGAAGCTGATGATCGCATCCAGACGATTGCGGAATTCAGGCGTGAATGTGCGTTCGACCGCAGCCGTATCTTCGCCCTCACGTGCGGAGCGACCAAAGCCCATCGCTTCTTTCGCTTGCTCAGCGGCACCCGCGTTAGAGGTCATGATTAGCACGACATTGCGGAAATCAACGGCGCGGCCATTGTGATCCGTCAGTTTGCCGTGATCCATCACTTGCAACAGGATGTTGAACACATCGGGATGCGCTTTTTCGATTTCATCAAGCAAGAGCACGCAGTGAGGATGCTGATCCACACCATCTGTCAAAAGGCCGCCCTGATCGAAACCGACATAGCCGGGAGGTGCACCGATAAGACGCGAAACCGCGTGCTTTTCCATGTACTCGGACATGTCAAAGCGCAACATCTCAACGCCAAGCGTATCGGCGAGTTGTTTTGCGACTTCGGTTTTACCCACGCCAGTTGGGCCTGCGAAGAGGTAGTTGCCAATGGGCTTTTCAGGCTCGCGCAGACCTGCACGGGCAAGTTTGATCGCGGAGCTGAGTGCTTCGATGGCCTTGTCTTGACCAAAGACCACGCGCTTGAGGCTCGCCTCGAGGTCTTTCAGAACCTCAGCGTCGCTTTTGGAGACGCTTTTCGGCGGAATGCGCGCAATCTTGGCCACGACCGCCTCAATTTCCTTAGCACCAAGCGTTTTGCGGCGCTTGCTTTCAGGGATCAAATGCTGCGCGGCGCCTGCTTCATCGATCACGTCAATGGCTTTGTCCGGCAATTTACGGTCATTGATGTAACGTGCAGCCAGTTCCACGGCGCTTTTGATCGCGTCAGATGTGTATTTGACGGAGTGATGATCCTCGAAATAAGGCTTGAGGCCTTTGAGGATTTTGATGCTGTCCTCAACAGAGGGCTCATTCACGTCGATCTTCTGGAAACGACGGCTGAGCGCGCGGTCTTTTTCGAAATGCTGACGGAACTCTTTATAAGTGGTTGAGCCCATCGTGCGCAATTTGCCGCCCTGAAGCGCAGGCTTCAGAAGGTTGGATGCATCCATCGCACCGCCAGAGGTCGCACCAGCGCCGATAACTGTGTGGATTTCGTCGATGAAGAGAACACTATCAGGATGCTCTTCGATTTCTGTCACAACCGCTTTCAAACGTTCTTCAAAATCACCGCGGTAGCGTGTCCCCGCGAGCAAGGCCCCCATGTCGAGTGAGAAGATCGTCGTTTTTGAGAGAACCTCAGGGATTTCACCTTGCACGATCTTGCGCGCAAGCCCTTCGGCAATGGCTGTTTTACCAACGCCGGGATCGCCCACCAAAAGCGGGTTGTTCTTGCGGCGGCGGCAAAGCACCTGAATGCAGCGTTCGACTTCGCTATCGCGGCCAATCAATGGATCAACATCGCCTTTCGCAGCTTTTACGTTCAGATCAACACAGTACTTCGCGAGCGCACTTTCTTTCTTTTCTTCGCCGTCCATTGCAGCAGCGGCACCCTCTTCGTCCATCTCGCCAGAGCCGGAGATCGGGCGGGCATCGCCAAAGGCAGGATCTTTTGCAACGCCATGTGCAATGTAATTCACAGCATCGTAGCGCGTCATGTCCTGTTCTTGCAGGAAGTATGCAGCGTTGCTTTCACGCTCTGCAAACATCGCAACCAATACGTTGGCACCTGTCACCTCAGAGCGTCCAGAGCTTTGCACGTGAATCGCCGCGCGTTGGATAACGCGCTGGAATGCCGCCGTAGGCACCGCTTCGGAACCTTCAATGTCCGTGATCAGATTGCTCAAATCGTCATCGATGAAACCGACCAAAGTTTGCCGCAATTCTTCCGTATCGACAGAGCATGCTTTCATCACTCGTTCTGCATCGGGTTCATCGACAAGCGCGAGCAAAAGATGCTCTAGCGTTGCGAATTCATGACGGCGCGCGTTTGCAAGCGCCAAAGCGGAATGGATTGCTTGCTCGAGTGTTGTTGAAAATGATGGCACGGGCGTGCTCCTTTTCTTGGACCCTGTTCGGGGATACCGATCAGCTTAGGCCTGTTGTCTTAAAGTTTGGTCTATATTCGGCCAGCTTCAAGGTCTTTCTTACATTTCTCGATCAACTTTGATGTGACTGGTGTCATAAAATGGGCGGTCGAGACCTTTGGTTATTGACTTAGGGCCGCTTCAAAATTTGTCACGGCGTTTGCGAATTTCTGTGAACACATCAACGGGTGCTGCGTCGGGCATACCAAGATGCGCCGCGATTTGCGGGATATGCGCGCGTAAAAACGGATTGGTTGCGCGTTCACGTTTCAAGGATGAGGGCACTGTCGGCGATCCTGCCGCACGCGCCAGTTTCGTGGCTTCGCGTCTAGACATAAGAGCTGCATTGTCAGGTTCAATAGTCAGCGCAAATCTTGCGTTGGTTGAGGTGTATTCGTGGCCGGAATAAATGATGGTGTCGTCGGGCAAGGCGTTCAGCTTGTTCATGCTCTCATACATTTGCGCGGGCGTCCCTTCGAATAAGCGACCACAGCCAAGCGCCATCAGGCTATCGGCAGTAAAGGCGGCATCGAGCTCAGGCATATGAAATGCGATATGACCCAGCGTGTGGCCAGAAACGTCGATGATGTTTGTCGGCGTGCCTAAGATGTCGATGGTATCCCCTTCGCTGACAGCGTTTGTCAGAGCTGGTAGCCGATGTTCATCTGCCGTTGCGCCGATCACGATTAAGCGGTCGCGCCCCGTTAACCCGTCAAGCCCATCGACGTGGTCCCAATGATGATGTGTTAAAAGGACCGTCGTCAGCGTCCAGCCTTTGTCTTTGAGCATCTCATTAATCGGTGCGGCCTCGGGAACATCAACGATTGCCGCGTCCTGCGTCTCAAGGTTGCCGATCAGAAACGCATAGTTGTCTTCCAAGCAGGGGATGGTCACAATTTCATAAGGCATAGTAATTCAGCTCCGGCTTGTTATGTGATAAGTCAGAGTGGCTGATCGTGAGAGGCGCTGCAATGCATCTTGATGTGCAAGACCTGCGAAATTTTTATTACCGCTCTGCTTTGGGGCGCGCCGCGCAGCGTGCTGTGCGCAATCGGATGCTTAGGATGTGGCCGGAAGCGCAGGGGCAAACTGTCGCTGGATTTGGCTTCGCGGTACCGCTTTTGCGTCCCTACCTCAAAGATGCGCGCCGTGTGATCGCGTTGATGCCGGGGCCGCAAGGGGTGATCCCTTGGCCTGCTGGCCTGCCGAATGTGTCGGTGCTTTGCGAAGAAATGCTCTGGCCCATTGAAACTGGACGGGTGGATCGGCTTGTTGTGATGCACGGGTTAGAGACGTCAGAAAACCCAACAGCGGTTCTGGAAGAATGCTGGCGTGTTCTGGGGCCGGGGGGGCGTGCGCTCTTTATAGTGCCCAATCGCGCGGGCCTTTGGTCACGTAGCGACGCGACGCCCTTTGGGTTTGGGCGACCATACACCCTTGGTCAGTTAGAAACGCAGTTGAAGCGTCACGAGTTTTTGCCAGAACGGCATGCTGCTGCGCTGTATCAACCACCCAGCACCAAGCGCGCTTGGATGAAATCTGGCAATGTGTTGGAACGTATTGGGGGCAATATGCCAGCGATTTTCCCGTCAGGCGTGTTGATGGTAGAAGTGTCCAAACGAGTTCATGCCCCCTCTGGTCCGGGAAAACGCCTGCGCGTCCCAAGCCCTTTGGAGGTGCTTGGACCCAAGCCAGTCCCTGAAGCCGCTGTTGGCTTGAAGGCTCAGCGTAAGTAAAACTGCCTGCTTATTTTACTCTACGGGGCAAGGAATCAGATAATTTCACGAAATAATTCGGTTTTTGTCATCAATTTGCCTGCGCATCTCGTCGCACTTGCGTCAAAGTCATACAAATAAGGTGTGATACGATCACTCAATTGTATCAAGATATGTTGCGATGCGTGAAACCCTCTGCTACATCGGCCCAGAATTTCACGCACCGGCGTTTTGTCGGAGCTCCATCGCTTGCGGGTTGCTCTAGTCATTTGAGCGAACCAAAGGCCAGAATATCGGAAGGGTGGACGTGTCCGAACCAGCTTCGATTTCCTCGGGTATTGCTGCGCGCTATGCCTCAGCAGTTTTCGATCTTGCCAAAGAAGGCAAGGCTATCGCGAAACTCGAAACCAATGTGGATGATCTGGCCGCTGCGCTAGAGTCCAGCGCTGACTTGCGCGACTTGATTTCTTCGCCGGTTTATTCCCGCGATGTTCAGGGCGGCGCAGTCAACGCGATCTCCAAAAAGATGAAGTTGCAGCCGATTATGGCAAACACGCTCAGCCTTATGGCAACAAAGCGTCGTTTGTTCGTGTTGCCGCAACTTGTTGCTCAACTGCGTGCCCTTATCGCAGAAGACAAAGGTGAAGTGACTGCGGAAGTTACCTCCGCAACTGCAATGACCAAGGCGCAGTCAGATAAACTGGCGAAAACGCTGAAGGCCAATGTAGGCAAAGACGTTATTATCAAAGCGACCGTTGATGAATCCCTCATCGGCGGTCTTGTCGTTAAAGTTGGCTCGAAGATGATCGACACGTCGATCCGCTCCAAGCTCAATTCCCTCCAGAATGCAATGAAAGAGGTCGGATAAATGGGTATCCAAGCTGCAGAAATTTCTGCGATCCTAAAGGACCAGATCAAGAACTTTGGCAAAGATGCTGAAGTTGCTGAAGTTGGCCGAGTTCTGTCCGTTGGTGACGGTATCGCTCGTGTGCACGGACTGGACAATGTTCAGGCCGGCGAGATGGTCGAATTCCCCGGTGGTATTCAGGGCATGGCCTTGAACCTCGAAGCTGACAACGTTGGTGTTGTTATCTTCGGTTCTGACCGTGACATTAAAGAAGGTGACACAGTCAAGCGCACCAACTCTATCGTTGACGTTCCCGTCGGTGATGAGTTGCTTGGCCGCGTCGTTGACGGCCTTGGTAACCCGCTTGACGGCAAAGGCCCGATCAAGACATCCAAGCGCGGTGTTGCGGACGTGAAAGCGCCCGGCATTATTCCACGTAAATCCGTTCACGAACCAATGGCGACTGGCCTGAAGTCCGTAGACGCGATGATCCCAATTGGTCGTGGCCAGCGAGAGCTGATCATTGGTGACCGTCAGACAGGCAAAACTGCCGTTGCTCTGGACGCGATCCTGAACCAAAAATCCTACAACGAAGCTGCTGGCGACGACGAGAACAAGAAATTGTACTGCGTTTACGTCGCGATTGGCCAAAAGCGTTCCACAGTGGCGCAGTTGGTTAAGAAACTCGAAGAAGCTGGCGCGATGGAATATTCCATCGTTGTGGCTGCAACTGCGTCCGAGCCTGCACCTTTGCAGTTCCTCGCACCATACGCTGCGACATCCATGGCAGAGCACTTCCGCGACAATGGCCGTCACGCGCTGATCATCTATGATGACCTCTCCAAGCAAGCGGTTGCATATCGTCAAATGTCCTTGCTTCTTCGCCGCCCACCAGGCCGTGAAGCGTATCCAGGCGACGTTTTCTATCTTCACTCCCGTTTGCTTGAGCGTTCCGCGAAGCTGAACGAAGACAACGGTTCCGGTTCTTTGACGGCTCTGCCGATCATTGAAACACAGGGCGGTGACGTTTCTGCGTTTATTCCGACAAACGTGATTTCGATTACAGACGGTCAGATCTTCTTGGAAACAGAATTGTTCTTCCAAGGTATCCGTCCAGCTGTGAACACAGGTCTTTCTGTTTCTCGCGTTGGTTCCTCTGCACAAACAAAAGCGATGTCTTCTGTTGCTGGTCCGGTTAAGCTTTCCTTGGCTCAGTACCGCGAAATGGCGGCGTTCGCGCAGTTCGGTTCCGACCTTGATGCGTCCACTCAGCAGCTCTTGAGCCGTGGTGCACGCTTGACAGAGCTGATGAAGCAGCCACAGTATTCTCCGCTGACGAACGCGGAAATCGTGACTGTCATCTACGCTGGTACAAACGGCTTCCTCGACAAAATCGAGGTCTCAGCTGTTGGTCGTTTTGAAAAAGGCCTGCTTGCGCACATGCATTCCAAGCATTCCGCTGTACTCGATGAAATCACCAACAAAGATCAAAAGATCAAAGGTGAGATCGAAGAGAAGTTGAAGTCCGCAATCGCCGAATTCGCCAACGACTTCGCGTAAGGGGATCTGGTAGATGGCAAATCTCAAGGATCTCAAAAATCGGATCGAGAGTGTGAAGAACACTCGTAAGATCACGAAAGCCATGCAAATGGTTGCCGCGGCGAAACTTCGCCGCGCGCAGGAAGCTGCCGAGCAGTCTCGTCCATATACAGAGCGTTTTAATGCTGTGATGGCGGGTCTGGCAGCTTCGGTTGGTGGATCGGACTCTGCGCCCAAACTGCTGAGCGGTACGGGCAAAGATGACGTGCATCTGCTTGTTGTTATGACGTCTGAGCGTGGCCTTTGCGGTGGTTTTAACACCAACATCGCCAAGAAAGCACGTGGTCACGCAGAAAGCCTGCTCGCAGCTGGCAAGACTGTCAAAATTCTGACAGTCGGCAAAAAAGGCCGCGACAGCATGAAGCGTGACTTTGGTCAGTATTATGTCGGGCACGTTGATCTGTCTGACGTCAAACGCCTTGGCTATGTAAACGCGCAAGACATCGCATCTGATGTACTGTCGCGTTTCGACGCCTCCGAGTTTGATGTCGCGACACTGTTCTATGCGAAGTTCCAGAACGTGGTTACCCAAATCCCAACGGCGCAGCAGATTATCCCTGCTGCGTTTGAGCAGGAAGAGGGCGCCGAAGCGGCAACGCTTTATGACTACGAGCCTAGCGAAGAGGCCATTCTGGCTGACTTGCTTCCACGCGCTGTCGCCACTGCTATTTTCTCAGCTCTGCTGGAAAATGCGGCGTCCGAGCAAGGCTCACGTATGTCTGCGATGGACAACGCAACACGCAACGCGGGTGACATGATCGACAAACTGACGATCCAGTACAACCGTTCCCGTCAGGCCGTCATCACCAACGAGCTGATTGAAATCATTTCGGGCGCGGAAGCGCTCTAAAATATCGGAGTTTACGACATGGCAAATTCTGTCGGAAAAATTACTCAGGTCATCGGCGCTGTCGTTGACGTGCAGTTTGAAGACAACCTACCAGAGATTTTGAACGCTCTGGAAACACAAAACCAAGGCAAAAACCTTGTTCTTGAGGTTGCTCAGCACCTCGGCGAGAACACTGTTCGTACCATTGCGATGGACGCGACTGAAGGTTTGGTTCGTGGTCAAGAAGTGACCAACACGGGCAACCAGATTTCTGTTCCAGTTGGCAACGCCACACTAGGCCGCATCATGAACGTCACAGGCGATCCTGTTGACGAGCAAGGCCCTGTGAATTCAGAAGCACGCCGCCCGATCCACGGCGACGCGCCAACGTTTGAGCAGCAATCCACAGCGACAGAAATTCTCGTGACAGGCATTAAGGTCATCGACCTTCTCGCGCCTTACACGAAGGGTGGTAAGATTGGTCTCTTCGGTGGTGCGGGTGTTGGTAAAACAGTTCTCATCATGGAATTGATCAACAACATTGCGAAGGTGCACTCCGGTGTTTCCGTTTTCGCGGGTGTTGGCGAGCGTACACGTGAAGGCAACGACCTTTACCACGAGATGATCGAATCCGGCGTTATCGTTCCTGACAATCTGACAGAGTCCAAGATTGCTCTGGTTTACGGTCAGATGAACGAACCTCCCGGTGCGCGTATGCGTGTTGCTTTGACTGGTTTGACACTGGCCGAGCAGTTCCGCGACGACACAGGCACAGACGTTCTGTTCTTCGTTGATAACATCTTCCGCTTTACACAAGCGGGTTCCGAGGTTTCCGCCCTTCTTGGCCGTATTCCTTCTGCGGTTGGCTACCAGCCAACACTGGCGACCGACATGGGCGCGATGCAGGAGCGTATTTCTTCCACGAAGAATGGTTCCATTACATCGGTTCAAGCGGTTTACGTTCCAGCGGACGACCTTACTGACCCGGCTCCGGCGACATCCTTTGCGCACCTCGACGCGACAACGGTTCTGGATCGTTCGATCTCTGAGAAAGGCATCTACCCGGCTGTTGACCCACTTGGTTCCACATCGCGTTTGCTTGACCCACTGATCATCGGTGACGAGCACTACAAGGTTGCGACAGACGTTCAGCAGGTTCTTCAGCGCTACAAGTCGCTTCAGGACATCATTGCCATTCTTGGCATGGACGAACTGTCTGAAGAGGACAAACTGGCCGTGTCTCGTGCACGTAAGCTAGAGCGCTTCTTGTCCCAGCCGTTCGACGTTGCAAAGGTCTTCACGGGTTCTGATGGTATTCAGGTTCCAATGGAAGACACAATCGCGTCGTTCAAAGCGGTTGTCGCGGGCGAGTACGATCACCTTCCAGAGGGCGCCTTCTACATGGTTGGCGGCATCGACGAAGTGATCGCCAAAGCCGAGAAAATGGCCGCAGACGCAGCTTAATCGTTGATTTGGTAGGTGCTGGTTTCGATCAGCACTGCCGACAAAGGAGACGAACATGGCAGATACAGTGCAGTTCAATCTGGTTTCTCCAGAGCGCAGCCTTGCGTCCATGCAGGTGAACGAAGTGCAGATCCCAGGCTCTGACGGTGACATGACAGCTATGGCGGATCACGCGCCAACGATCACGACATTGCGCCCTGGCGTTTTGAAAGTGACCGGTCCAGAGGGTGATGCTGAGTATGTGGTCACCGGCGGTTTTGCAGAAATCGGTGAAAGCGGTATCTCCGTTCTTGCTGAGCGTGCAATCGCGAGAGCAGACATGGATCAAGCGACTCTCAAAGGCATGGTTGATGCGGCGACAGACGCATTTGCGAAAGCACAAGACTCCAAAAGCGAAGCGGCAGACGACATTGCCAAGACGCTTGCGGATACGGTTGCCTTAGGTGATGCGCTGGGAATTAGTGTGAACTAAGTTAACAACTGTTTCAGAATTTGAGCCCTTCCGATCCTGTCGGGAGGGCTTTTTTGTTGCCAGCACTTTTGTGGCTTGCCAAATTTATGGCATCATTCAATGCTATACCGCTGCTACCCCAAAACCCGAATTTTTTCATGGGTTATGACGCGGAAATTGTCTGA
>NZ_MLCB01000044.1 GCF_001890925.1 Planktotalea frisia | reverse complement strand
GGGAGAGTAGGTCACCGCCAATCCAAATAATCAAAACTTTCTCCATATTACGGTCGTTTGCGAAAGCGTTTCCCTAACTTTAGGGTATGGCGCGGGATGGAGCAGCCCGGTAGCTCGTCAGGCTCATAACCTGAAGGTCGTAGGTTCAAATCCTACTCCCGCAACCAACACTAATTCCTCAATATTATCAACGGCTTGAGTTTTTACGCTCAGGCCGTCTTTGCGTTTGACACCCAAAGCAAGCGTCAAAAGACCGGACAGAGCACCCTCAAGAAGGATGTCCAGTTTGCCTGTCTCAGGTGACGGTTGAAGAACGATCTGGTCAACAAGCCCTCGCAACGCTTCCTGTGCTTCTTGCATCTCTTCCACTTTATTCAAACCTGAAATCAATGACCGGACACGTGTCTGATACGTCGTCGCCATCTTTGGGTAAATATGGATGGGATCGGGGGCAGGTGCCTGCGCAAGCTGCGCCTCCAAGGCCTTGCGACGCTCTGAAAGCGCCTGCATCTTGTCCTTCACCTGATCCGCAGGAATGCCTGCGATGATGGCATCTACGAGTTTACTGTGGTCGCGGTTGACGGTGGCCAGTTCCTTCTCGAGGGCACTGCGTCCTTGTTCGGCTTGGGCATTTAGACGGTTCCGCTCCTTGGCGTATTCCTTGCAGAAGACCTCCAACAGGTCTTGATCCATCAGGTTGTCATGGAGGGCATTTAGAACGCGTTCTTCCAGATCGGTCTGAGAAATCGTGAGCTTGTTTGTGCAGAGCGCTTTGCCTTTGTTGCGAGCAGTCGAGCAGCCAAACTGGGTTTGGGATACCTTTGAGAAGCCGCCTCCGCAGCAGCCGCACTTCAACAATCCTGAAAACAGTGTCCGCGAGCGGCGCCGGTCCCAGATGTTGTCGCCAGTGTTTTTGGTCTTCAGCGCACCTTGGCGGGCTTTAGCTGCGTCCCAGAGCGATTGCTCGATGATGCGCATCTCTGGGACATCCGAAATGACCCATTCATCTTGCGGGTTGAGGCGCGATACGCGTTTGCCCGTATCCGGATCTTTGGCGTAGGTCAGGCGGTTCCAGATCTGGCGACCGATGTAGAGTTCGTTGTTCAAGATGCCCGTGCCGTGTTCTCGGTTGCCGTGCAGGGTGGATGCGCCCCAGCCCCTGCCAGAAGGGCCCGGGATTTGTTCAGCGTTGAGGGCTTCGGCGATCTTCTTCGGAGAAATGCCATTTGCATAGTCCCTAAAAATACGCCGGATAGTCTTGGCTTCTTGCGTGTCGAGCGTGCGGTCTCCGCGGATGGCCTCGCCATTGGGGCTGAGCTTGATTACATTCTTATACCCATATGCTTTGCCGCCTGCGGACTTTCCTGCGAGTGCGCGGCGCTTTAGGCCTCGATGCGTCTTGGCGGCAAGGTCTTTGATGAACAGGGAGTTCATTGTGCCTTTAAGGCCAATGTGCATCTCTGAGACAGAGCCTTCGCTGACCGTTTCAATCATCACAGATTGGAATTCTAGCTTTTGATAAATGGACGCGATGTCCGCTTGATTGCGGGACAGGCGGTCAAGCGCTTCGGAGATAACAACGTCGAATTGTCCGGCGGCAGATAACCTCAACAGGTGTTGAATACCGCTGCGCATCAAGCTGGCCCCGGAGGTTGCCTTGTCTGAAAACACCTCGACGACTTCTAGGCCCTGTCTCGCAGCACTTGCTCGCGCGGGCGGCATGCATGTCGATGCTAAGCAGCACGTGTCACCAAAGCGGTTGTTAAATCGAGACATTTTGGGCCAAACCCTACTTTTACTTTCGCTGCGCGATGCTGGAACCAACGAGAGGCGGACGAAGAGGTATTTGGATCGATCTCCAACAATTGCCTGCGCGCAATCAGCGACGGGCTGCTTTACAAAGGAAGGGATCTAGCCTTCGTGTTAATCGGCTCGTTTTAGAGGACGGGTTTGCACCGAGTATCGCAAATCGGATCTTGCATTTTTAGTTACTTTTTACGGGTTTAACTGACTGCTTAAAAAAACAGACGGACACGGGGCTTGATGGTTAATTTTTGCGCTAAAACGATGGCCCTACAATTTTGATGTGACCTCATCTGGGAACTTCCAAAGTGATGTTGTCAAAATCGGGCTCACACGAGTCGCAAATGTACTCAGAATCTGAAGGATGAACGATGTTTTTTAACAAAGCACTGCCGGCTGCGCTGATCGCAGCACTTGGCACTCCCCTGATGGCGGAAACAGACCTTCCATTCGCGCTGGATTGGAAGTTTGAAGGACCGTCCGCACCTTACTTTCACGCCTTAGATGCAGGTTATTTTTCCGATGCCGGCCTAACCGTGACGATAAGTGAGGGCGCTGGATCTTTGGACGCAATTCCTAAGGTGGCAACTGGTGCGTTCCCAATCGGGTTTGCCGACATAAATTCACTGATGCGCTTTCTTGACCAGAACCCTGACGCCCCCGTGACGGCGGTGATGATGGTTTATGACAAGCCTCCGTTCGCCATTGTTGGACGCGAGTCCCTTGGCGTGACGGAACCATCTGACCTTGAGGGTAAAATCCTTGGTGCACCGCCCCCAGATGGAGCATGGGCACAGTTTCCCATCTTTGCCGCTGAAACCGGTATTGATGTGGATGCCATCACGGTTGAACCCGTGGGCTTCCCGACGCGCGAACCGATGCTGGCCGAAGGCAACGTTGCCGCAATTACAGGCTTTTCGTTTTCATCCACGCTGAACCTGAAACGTCTGGGCGTGCCAGATGACGACATTTCAGTGATGCTGATGGCCGACTACGGTGTTGACCTTTATGGCAACGCCATTATCGTCAACACAGACTTCGCCGAGGCAAACCCTGAAGCGGTCACAGCCTTCCTTGGCGCGGTCGCAATGGGTTGGAAAGATGCCATCGCCACACCTGATGCGGCCATTGCGGCCTTGATGGAACGTAACCCTGCCGCCGACGCTGGCCTTGAAACCGAGCGTTTGCAAATGGCCATCGATGGGAACGTCTTGACCGACTATGTGAAAGAAAACGGCATGGGCGGCATTGATGCAGCCCGCATGGCCAACGCGATTGAGCAAACAAAATCGGTTTACGAGTTTCAATCCGAACCGGATGCTGCGCTGTATTTTGATGGCAGCTACTTGCCGGATGACGGCAGCCTGATGTTGCAATAAGAAAAGCGGGGTCGCTTCTTTGGCGGCCCCATTTACAACTAAAGGCAATAGCATCGAAAACCTCATAGAAATTAAAGGCGCACGGCACGCCTACCAGACCGCAAGCGGGCCTTTGCCCGTGCTCGACGGTTTGGATGTCGCTGTGCCCTCAGGCACTTTTGCGGCCGTCGTCGGCCCATCGGGGTGTGGGAAATCCACGCTTACAAGACTTGTGGCCGGTTTGATGAAACCTGATGAGGGCGAGGTCTGGCTGCACGGCGAACGTGTCACTGGTCCGCGCAAAACCGTGGGGATGGCGTTTCAAAACCCTGTGCTTCTGGAATGGCGCACCATTTTGGACAACGTGATCCTCCCTCTTGAAATCGTGGCGCCTACGATGCCCAGAAAGGACCGCATCGCCCGCGCTATGGAGCTTTTGGATATGGTTGGCCTAACTGGGTTTGAGGGCAAACGTCCGTCAGAATTGTCAGGCGGCATGCGTCAACGCGCATCGCTTTGCCGGTCTATTGTGCACAAGCCTGAAGTCCTCATCCTTGATGAACCGTTCGGGGCTTTGGATGCATTTACCCGCGAAGACCTGTGGCAAACCATGCGAGACCTGCGTGCCGCAGAGCCCTTCACTGCTGTGCTCATTACGCATGACCTGCGCGAAAGCGTGTTTCTGGGCGATCAGGTGATTGTGCTATCAGGCCGCCCCGCGCGCACACAATATGTGATGGACGTGGATCTGCCCGCCGACCGCACATTGGACGTTCTGTTCACCCCAAAGGCCGCAGACATGCTCCATGTTCTGCGCGATCAGATCAAAATCGCCCAAGGCCGCGATGTGGAAGGGCAAGCCTGATGTTTCGCAAAATTGCTACCCCAGTCATTGCCATCTTAATCTTTCTGGGCCTTTGGGAACTGTTGGTTTGGGCTAACGGTTGGCCGAACTACAAAATGGCGTCCCCGTCAGATCTGCCGCCCGCATTCTGGAAGTATAAGGAATTGTTCTTCGTCATGGGATGGCAGACCCTTTGGCGCACCATTGTCGGGCTGTTTCTTGCTGTGATCGTTGGCACCTTGATTGGCATGATCATCGGGTTCTCGAAACTCGCGCGCGACGCACTGTATCCATTGCTGATCGGGTTTAACGCAATCCCCAAGGCGACATTAGTACCTGTTATCTCTCTTATTTTCATCGGGCAGCATGATTTCAACACGATCCTAATGGCCTTCATGATCTCGTTCTTTCCCATCGCCGTCTCTGTCGGGATTGGCCTGTCCACATTGGAACCTGAATACCGTGACATCCTGCGCGCGCTTGGCGCGTCGAAGTTCACGATTTTTCGAAAAATCGCTCTGCCTAAGACGCTGCCAGAGTTCTTTGGCGCATTGAAAGTTTCGGCCACGCTAGCGTTCATCGGCACGAACCTCGTGGAAATTGTGAGCCCGCACGGGCGTGGCCTTGGCGCATTGTTCAAGTCAGGCGAAACCAATGGGGACTACCCACTGATGTTTGCAGTCCTTATCGCGCTCGCATTTCTTGGTATCATTTTATATTACGCCGTTATTTTTCTAGAGCGCGTGTTCGCAGGTTGGGCTGACAGGGAAGGCAATTAAGTGCCCGCCGATAAGAGCGCCAAACGCAATATAATCTAAGCGAAGGGTGTTTCTGAGCGTACATAAAGACACTAGCATCATTAACACTTCCGCAGAATCGCGCCCCCCCGCGTTTGGACATCCAGCCGAAGAAAATGGCTACAATAATCTTCCTCATCGCCTGAATGAAGATGACGGACGGTTAGAAGTTGTGGGATTCCCCTATCAATTATTTTGCAGGGCTTCTGCCTGGAAACATTGTTTGGGCCAGCACCCTCGGGAGGAGATTTGAGGATGCTGGCCTTGCGTTGGCGCTCCCTGTGGAGTTTTCGCCGCGGCTCGTGCTGACTTACTCTGGGAGGAGCGAGAACCAGCACTTTTCAAGGATCTTTCAGCCTTTGCGGACTGAACCGTTATTCGTTCTCCATGAGCTTTGCGGCGTATTTCGGGATATCGGATCGCGATATGCCGATCTGCGCAAGCTGATGATCGCTCATGCTTGAAAGCGTCGACTGCATCCGGGCCGTCTGCATCGCCCTCAAACCAGATTTTGCTTTCACCCCAAGCCTTGCCAAAATCGCAAGTGAGGATGTGAACGCGAGATTGTGTGTTTGGGTGCTAACAGCCATAAGCCGCCTCCATTGCTAGGTTTTTGATGTTGCTCCGCGGGATGCCAAGATCCCTCAGGTCTCGGTCCGAGAGGACCCAGAGCTCATGATAGGTGGCGCGATAAACCCTGCGTTTGGCATGCGCCTTTTGAATATCGTCCAGTTTTTGATGAAAGAACGTGCGGCCAGCATCGAAAACGGCATCTAGCCCACTGTTTGATCGTGTTATTGCCATGATAGTTCTTCGTCTCTTGCTGCAGTGCAGAATTTATGCTGCACCGCAGAGGTACGCGTGTTTGGTAGCGCTCACAATTAGTCGATTTGGCAATGGACCCATGCCAGATGGGAACAGGTAGGCGATATAAGATGGATATTTCGGCACAGATGCTAATTTTCGTGACCGTGGTGGACCAGGGAAGCATTTCTGCGGCCGCAAGATCGATGGGACAAACGCCTTCAGCCGTCAGCAAGCAGATTGGCCTTCTGGAAGATCAGGTACATTACCGCCTGCTGAATCGGACGAGAACCGGTATTTCGCCAACGCAAGAAGGCAGGGATTTCTATGAAAAATGCAGAGCAATGGCTGAAAAGTTCAAAGAGGCCGAAGCGATGATCCATAACCTCGACGGCATCCCGCGTGGCACACTCAAAGTTGCATCTACCGTCGCCTTTGGAAAATCCCAGCTGATTCCTGCATTGCCTGCCTTCATGGATGAAAACCCAGAGGTCCAAGTGGCTTTGGATCTGAAGGATCGCGAGATCGACCTTCAAAGTGAAGGGTTTGATGCAGCCATTTGCTTTGCCGAACAGCGCAAGAATCCTGATATTGTTGTCAGGCGCATCATGCAGAGCCGCAGGGTGCTGTGTGCCGCACCGAGCTACCTTGAGCGTTCAGGCGTCCCAAAAAGTTTTGCCGATTTGCCCCACCACAATTGTCTGAGGATTACCGGAAACAGCCGAAGAAACGTATGGAATGAAGGAAATCAGAACAATTGTGAAGGATTCGAAGCACAAGGCAGATTTGAGGGAAATAGCACAGATGTTGTCTTTCGAGCGGCACTTGCTGGGATCGGAATCTCGCGACTGCCCTGTTACATGGCAAGTCGAAAGTTCCAATCAGGCGAGCTTGTCCAGATCATGCCGAAGTATGCAGCGCCAAGCACAGATATCGTCGTGATGTTTCCCGAGAAACGCAATCTTGCGCCCAAAACGCGCGCGTTTGTGGATTTTTTGGTACGGCGATTTCGGAAGGTTCAAGACTGTCAGATGACGGGGTGACCGGTCCGGAAAAATAATCGAAGAGTAAGAAAGAGGTAGCGATCCGAGTTTCTGTTTGGTTTGTGACCTGCCCCCCGAAACTTCCCTCAGTTTAATGTAGAGTTTGCTCAACCATC
>NZ_MLCB01000043.1 GCF_001890925.1 Planktotalea frisia | reverse complement strand
TTCGTGAATCATGACGACAAACCAGCATCAAGGCAATTAATGGGTCCTGAGCCTAGCAAACTTGGAGCAACTGGCCGCACTGGGTCCCGAGGCGGTGCGCCAGGGTTTCTATCAAGCGCAAGATGTGGCCGCGTAGTTTTGAGGTGAGTGAATCCGTAAAAATCAGTCAAATTCAGATTGGCGGGTATTGTGGCGGGTTGGAATTTATTAATCAAATAATAGCAATAAAGTCAAAGACTTATCGAGGGAATTGGCGGAGAGACAGCCATTATCGGGCTGTCAGGTCAAACTAGTTTGAATCATAGCGGCTTTGCAAACAAAAATGCAAACACACATACAAAAATCACATTATAACAGATATTTAAAACAAAAAGCCGTCCAATCCATCATAGGTGCAACGGAAAGGCGTGCGGCGCGCGCAGCACTTTGGGGCATATGTGTGTTAAGATCGGTCATCGCGTGCTGCGATAGAGCAATTTGCCCAGCGCGTGAAGGGCTTTTGCCTCAGGCGCAGGCAACAATAACAGGGATTGCCCTTGCCTTGCCCTGCCCCATCTGGTCCACATCGGATAACACTATAGATGAGGCCAGCCATGACAGATTTCACCAAAACCCGCGCGATGTTCGATATTCCTGAAGGGATGGTTTACCTCAACGGCAACTCGCTTGGCCCTATGCCCAAGGCTTCGCCCGCCGCGATGACAGAGTTTTTGAACAATGAATGGCGCACGGAGCTGATCAAGGGCTGGAACACAAAAGGCTGGTTCATGCAAACCAACACGCTCGGCGACAGGATCGGCAAGCTTATCGGGGCTGAGGCGGGATCCGTGGTTGTGAGTGACACGCTCTCTATCAAAGTGTTCCAAGCTGTCGGCGCTGGTCTGTCTATGGTGCCGGACCGCCGTGTGATCCTATCGGATACAGGCAACTTCCCCACCGACCTCTATATGGTGCAGGGCCTCGTGAAGCTCAAAGAGGATGGCTATGAGCTGCGCACGGTTGAACCCGAAACGGTCATCGACGCCATCACTGATGAAATCGCTGTCGTTACCCTAACAGAGGTGGATTACCGCACAGGGCGCAAGCATGACATGAAAGCGATCATCGACAAGGCTCATAGCGTCGGTGCTGTTGTTGTTTGGGACCTTGCACACTCTGCAGGCGCAATCCCTGTGGATCTGTCTGGCACGAACGTCGATTTCGCAGTTGGCTGTACCTACAAGTTTCTGAATGCGGGCCCCGGTGGTCCTGCGTTCATCTATGTCGCCCCCCGTCTGATCGAGACAGTCGAGCCTGTGCTTTCTGGTTGGTACGGTCATGAAGCACCGTTTGCGTTCACCACCGACTACCGCCCTATGCCTGGCAAGATTGACCGTATGCGTATTGGCACGCCCTCTATCGCCTCTTTTGCGTTGCTCGAAGCGGCGTTGGATGTGTGGGACGGTGTTGACCTCAACGATGTGCGAACACGCGCGGTTGAGTTGATGGATTTGTTCATATCAGAGGTTGAGAGCCGCTGCGCTGGTGTGACCCTTGCTGGCCCGCGTAATATGGATGAGCGCGGCTCGCATGTGTCGTTCCATTTCGAGGATGGCTATGCCTGCATGCAAGCGCTGATTGAGCGTAAAGTGATCGGTGATTTCCGTGCGCCTGACATGATGCGTTTTGGCATTACCCCGCTGTTTGTAGGTGAAGCAGAGATCCTCAAGGCCGTTGATACGCTAGAGGACATCCTCAAGACCGAGAGCTACAAAGACGCACGTTTTCAGGTGCGTTCTGCGGTGACATGACCGAGGGGCTAGGCATACCTCAATGGCGCAGCTTGAACGCGCAAGAGCGCGCCTTGGCCTACTCGCCCAGCAAAGCTTTGCCCGATGGTGACCTTACGCCCTATATAGAGGCCTACGCCAAGGACAGCGCTGCGATCTATGCAGCGCATCCTAATATGCAGACGCTCCACTATGGCGATTCCCCGACTCAAACTATCGATTTGTTTGTACCCGATACAACGGCACCCGCCCCACTGGTGATTTACATACATGGCGGCTATTGGCAGGCGCTTTCCAAACGCGACAGCACATTCGCAGCTCAAGGGTTCTTGGATAATGGCATCGCCTTTGCAGCGGTTGACTACACCCTTGCCCCTGATGCCAGCCTTATACAAATCGAAGAAGAATGTGTGCGCGCTGTGCAGCACCTTTATGAGCATGAAGAGCACAGCAAGTTCGATAAATCACGTATCGCCCTTTGCGGAAGCTCTGCGGGTGCCCATCTTGTTGCTATGACCTGTATCAATCTGCCCTTTGAGCCCAAGTGCGCTGTCTTGCTGTCTGGCATATATGATCTTGAGCCACTCATAGGCACCTATGTGAACGATCCACTCCATTTGAATGTCGAAACTGCACGGCACTCTAGTCCTATACATCACGACCTTTCACGCTTCCCAAAGGCGCTACTCGCCTACGGAGAGATTGAGACAGATGAATTCAAACGCCAAAGCCGGGCGTTCGCGGCCCTCCTTCCTGATGCGGAGTGCTTGGAAATTCCAACCCGCAATCATTTTGACATCGTCTATGATATTTCAAACGAAAGTGCGCTCGCTGCGCGCGTTTTTGAATTGGTGCGCACAGCATGAGCGAAAAGCTAACCTTCCCTGTTCAAGGCCTTAACTGTGCGTCTTGTGCCGTTCGCGCCGAAACCGCGCTAAACGCGCTTGAGGGTGTCACAGCCGAAGTTAATTTCGCAACCCTGCGCGCTGAGGTTCAGGTCGCATCCTCCGTCAATAGCGCGACCCTCGTTGATGCGTTAGCTGCCGTGGACAAACCTGCAGAATTGGTCACCACCCGCCTGAGCATTGATGGGATGACCTGTGCGTCGTGTGTGAGCCGGGTGGAGACAGCGCTTTTGGCGGCCTCCGGCGTGGTGAGCGCAGAAGTTAACCTCGCCACAGGGGAAGCGCGCATAGAGAGCCTTGGCACGCCACACTCCGCGCTTTTGCAGGCTGTGAAACAAGGTGGCAAAACGGCTAAAGTCATCACCTCAGACAGCCCAAGCGCGCCACGTTTTGGGGATGAGGCGGATGAGATGCGCCGCGCGTTCCTTCTTTCTGCGCTTTTGACGCTGCCTGTTTTCATCCTAGAGATGGGCGGTCATGTCTTTCCCGCGTTTCATCACCTCATCGCACGTACAATTGGCATACAAACCAGCTGGCTTATTCAAGGACTGCTGACCACGCTTGTTCTGATCCTACCGGGTCGCACGATCTGGCGCGACGGCATACGCTCTTTGGTTAAGCGCCAACCTGATATGAACGCTTTGGTCGTGCTCGGCTCGGGTGCTGCATTTTTCTATTCGCTCTTTGTGCTAATCGCACCTACCCTGCTCCCCCAAGCTGCACGCAGCGTCTATTTCGAAGCTGCTGCCGTGATCATCACTCTCATTCTTGCAGGGCGCTGGATGGAGGCGCGTGCAAAAGGACAAACTGGGGCCGCCATTGCGCGATTGATCGCACTGCGCCCTTTAAAGGCAACGATCGAGCGCGACGGTAAACAGCAGGTCATTGCAGTCGAGTCTTTGGTGAAAGGCGATGTAATTGTCATCAAACCCGGCGAGAGGATCCCCGTGGATGGCACGGTCTTATATGGTGAGAGCTGGGTCGATGAGAGCATGCTCACAGGTGAGCCGCTCCCTGTGCTTAAAGTCAAAGGCGCGCCGATCACGGCAGGCACGGTGAACACCACAGGCAGTTTTAGCTTTACGGCGCAGAAACTTGGGAACGACACAGTCCTGAGTCAAATCATCGAAATGGTGCAAAAAGCGCAAAGCGCGCGGCTTCCTGTGCAGAACTTGGTCAACCAGATTACCGCGTGGTTTGTCCCTGCCGTTTTGGTCATCGCGCTTTTCACAATCTTAGCGTGGGCATTCTTCGGACCTGATCCCGCTCTTACATATGCTCTGGTTGCGGGTGTCTCGGTCCTCATCATTGCGTGCCCTTGCGCCATGGGGCTCGCGACGCCGACGTCGATCATGGTTGGCGCAGGCCGCGCGGCGGAGCTTGGGGTGTTGTTCGCCAAGGGGTCCGCACTGCAAGAGTTAAACGCGGTCACAACCGTTGCCTTTGATAAGACCGGAACCCTCACTGAAGGGCGGCCAAGCATGACTTCGATTGCGCTTTACTCAGACCTTTCGGAGAATACGGCTTTAAAACTCGCCGCGAGCGTCGAAAGCCTATCAGAGCACCCAATTGCACGTGCTTTGGTGGCGCATGCTAAAGCGCGAAATATTGAACTGCTCGACATTAAAAGCTTTGAAAGCCTAACGGGTGGTGGCGTCAAAGCAACGATCGACGCACAAAGTATCTTGATAGGGAATCGCAAATTATTAGGCGATTCAAAGGTAGATTTGTCCGCACTGCCCGCTGACGGGATCGGAACAGAGGTTATCTTGGCGGTAGACCAAATCTTGGTCGCCCAGTTTGAAATCACGGATCCTTTGAAACCAAATGCGAAAACCGTGATTGATCGTTTGCGCGCTGCAGGGCTCAAAACTGTGATGCTTACTGGCGACACTGAGCAAGCAGGACAGAGCATCGCAGACGAACTCGGAATGGACTATTGTATCGGTGGCATTTTGCCCAGTGCGAAAGCTGATACCATCAAAACACTGCAAGCAAACGGCGCTGTCGCTTTCGTCGGTGACGGTATCAACGACGCGCCCGCATTGGCACAATCCAACGTTGGCATCGCGATCGGCACAGGAACAGACGTTGCGATTGAAGCTGCAGACGTCGTGCTTCTGTCGGGTGATCCAAATGCGCTCTTGTCTGCCTTTGCGATCAGCAAAGCAACGTTGCGAAATATCAAACAAAACCTGATCTGGGCGTTCGCCTATAACGTGCTGTTGATCCCGATTGCAGCGGGAGTGCTCTACCCTAGCCTTGGTCTATTGCTGTCCCCTGCGCTTGCTGCTGGGGCGATGGCCTTGTCGAGCGTTTTTGTCGTCAGCAATGCATTACGCTTGCGACGCGCAGGTTAGTTTGACCAACTTTAATAGAGTTCCACAAGATCATCATCGAACGTAGCACAGGCACGCCCTTTGCTTTTGGACGCATAAAGTGCGCGATCAGAACATTGCATTAAAGCGTCCATCCCGCGAGGGTCGCCCACAAGGCGGCGCGCAATACCGATGCTTGAAGAAATATGGCAGGTCTCGTCTTCAAATTTAATAGGCTGTTCGATTCCGCGGATAAGCCGCGACGCGATTTCTTTCAGACGATCTTTCTCAGCACTTCCCTCGATCAGAATTATAAATTCATCGCCACCAACGCGCGCGATCACATCGCCCTTTCGCGTCTCTGCGCGCATGATTTTTGCAACTTCTTGCAACACGCGGTCGCCCGCGGCGTGGCCTTTACTGTCATTCACAGCTTTAAAAAAATCTAGATCCAGTTGCATCAACGTAAATGGGCGATCCTCTTCAATCGCCGTTTCTAAGATCCGATCTGCAGCGCGACGATTTTTCAAACCGGTAAGCGTATCTGTTGCGGCTTGTTCTTCTGCTGCGAGTTTCGCACCTTGTAATCGCTGGTTCAAATTCCTCGAGGCATCCATAGCGGCGGACTTCGCCTCCACCAAGTAGAGCATTTCTATTGCAAGGTCGGTCGCTGCAAAATCTGCGCTACTGAGGCCGAAATCTTGCACACCTTCGACAACCGAAATGCCAAAGGACAGATTTACCAATGCGCCTTGCCCTTTTGGTAAACGCACCAATACGCCCTTTAGCGACGTGCACGGTGCTTCGCGCAATTCCAGATGCAACTTGCTTCGCGCGCGCGACATCAGTTCTGACATGGTCGTAATTGAACGTGGGCGATCTAAACGAAACACCTCCAAAAATCGCATCCCTGTCAAATCGGCATCCGGGCGTAGCTTTTTCAAGGTTGGTGCTACGTGAACAATATGACCTGTCTCTGTCAGACGCAGGTGCATTGGGCACAGGATATCAAAAGCCGCGTCAAGTGCAGGCCAATCCAGAGTTGGCATTTTCGCAAGCCTTCTATCGACAATCACACGCGCACGCCCAGTTCAAAACGATTGCCCGCCGCAAAAGCCGTCTCTAGCAAGGCGATAGCGATTGTTTCGACCTCCCCTTGCCGACCGCCGTATTCCAACATGACCAAAGCACCGTAGTCATCAGCCATAGCGGTTAAAAGACCGATCAAGACATGGCCAAACCCATCAATGTCCGAGCGCACTGTTAAGCTGAATTGGTTTACCGTGTGTTCCCGAAGCTCTAACCTTGGCAAGAACAAGTCAGCGACGGCCAAGCGCGCCCGATCATACAAGTCATCGAGGGAGTAGAGAAAATCAACAAAATCGACTCCCCCGAACCGCAGCAGCCGCCGCACCGCTTGTTGAGACGGTTGCGACACCAGATAAGTTCCCAAATTCTGAAGAAAGTCGCCGCGCTCAACGCCCAAAGCTTCCGTCGCGCAATCAACAACACGCGGTGTTACACTATTATCATACACCATCATCGCTTCAAAAGACGGATCTTCAAGATCTGCCCTGTGCGCGATGACGCGCCAAGCATCGACGCCGTATGTGTCCTTCACAAACGCTTCAACGGCTTTGTTAATTAGCCCATGCATACCAAGAACCCTGCATTACTTTGAACGGAGTTTTGCAGTGCAGATCTTAACAAACACCTAATTTATGCAAGGCTAATTACCCTATACACAGAGTCCTCGAGCACCCGACTTTTGACGGGTTGACGTCTGACCGTAGAACGATTCAGCTAACCGCATGATCCG
>NZ_MLCB01000042.1 GCF_001890925.1 Planktotalea frisia | reverse complement strand
GGGTTAAGCCGACCTACGCACTTGCTAAGTTAGCAGGCTCGGATCATGCAGCATTTAGCATCAATCAAGCTACGGGTGAGCTATCGTTCAAAACGCAGCCCGACTATGAAACTAAAGCTTCTTATAGCGTCACTATCTTATCCACTGATGAGGGTGGGAAGACGCTCTCAAAAACATTCACAATTGCGATAACAGATGCCAACGACGCGCCGACGTTGACGGTTCCGACGGGTGGTTCTGTGACAGAGGATGCAGTAGCGAGCACGATCACTGGTAGCCTGACCAGTTCTGATCCTGAGAATGCTACGCTGACGTATCTGATGCCTGGTAAGACGGCTGTTGATGGAAGTTACAGCGTCACTGGTACGTATGGAACGTTGGTTCTGAATGCGTCCACGGGTGCTTATACATATACGTTGGATAACTCAGCGAGCGCGGTTCAGTCACTTGGCGTAAGCAGTTCTGAAACCGAGACGTTCTCTGTTCAGGTTACGGATGGAAGTAACACGCCGACAGCGCAGAACCTGAGCTTCACGATCAAAGGCGCGAATGATGCGCCCAGTTCAGTTGCTCTGAGCAGCACGAGTGTTGTTGAAAACTCTGCTGGTGCGGTTGTTGGTGCTTTGAGCGCGAGTGATGCAGAAGGTACTGCAGTGAGTTATACCATTGCCGCAGCGGGCGATGGCGCTTTGTTTGAAGTTGATGGCTCGAACAATCTGAAGCTGAAGTCTTCAGTTACGGCTGATCTTGAGACGAAATCTTCTTACAGCGTAACGGTTAATGCGACTGATGGTACTGCTACGACCTCTAAGGTGTTTAGCATCTCGGTTGGTGATGTGAATGAAGCGCCGACGTTGACGGTTCCGACGGGTGGTTCTGTGACAGAGGATGCAGTAGCGAGCACGATCACTGGTAGCCTGACCAGTTCTGATCCTGAGAATGCTACGCTGACGTATCTGATGCCTGGTAAGACGGCTGTTGATGGAAGTTACAGCGTCACTGGTACGTATGGAACGTTGGTTCTGAATGCGTCCACGGGTGCTTATACATATACGTTGGATAACTCAGCGAGCGCGGTTCAGTCACTTGGCGTAAGCAGTTCTGAAACCGAGACGTTCTCTGTTCAGGTTACGGATGGAAGTAACACGCCGACAGCGCAGAACCTGAGCTTCACGATCAAAGGCGCGAATGATGCGCCAACGATAGCTGTTTCTGGTCTTACATCTATTGCAGAGAACTCGGTTAATGCAGTTGCCGCTACTGTTAGCAGTACTGATGCAGAGGATGGCACACTTACGGTTGGTTTAAGTGGCAATGGGCGTGACGATGCAAAATTTGAAGTTGTTGATGGTAAACTACGGATTAAAACATCTGCTGACTATGAAGCACAGGATACGTATCGTGTTCAGCTTAAGGTCACGGACGACGACAATACTGTCGTTCTGAAAAACTTAGAGTTCAGTGTTAAAGACAGTGCTGAAGATGTTGGTGGTAAGGTCGTGGATGGTTATGTGGCTGGAGCTACAATCTTCCAAGATTTGGATAATGACAATATTCTTGATGCAGGTGAACCGTTTACGGTGACTTCTTCAACTGGTGAGTTCACTCTTTCTGGTATCATTGCGTCCAAAACAGCATCATTAAAGATGATCTCGGGTTTTGATATTGGAACAAACGCTCCAATTGTTACCAGCCTTGGAGTTCCGACAACTGCCTCTGGAAACGTCATCGCATCGCCTGTTGGGACGGTGACTTCACTTGCGCAAGCCAATGATACAAGTGTTGGTTTAAGTACATCAGTGGATCGTGTGGCGACGTATTTTGGGGTTACAGAAACCTCGCAAGCGAACTTAGACATTATCAATGACGATCCTCTTTTAAGCCTTAAAAGCAGTGATGCGAATGTTGTTGCTGCTGCTCGAGATGTGTTTGAAGCCAACCAATATGTTATGGCACTCGCACATGGTGCTGAGAGCCTTGGGGCATACACAGCCAATCAAGTCGATGCCTTGGTTCAGCAAGCACTTGTAGCTGAGGGTTATAACGGTGTTCCGACTTTAGCTGGTACCGCCACATCAACTTATCAGAAAATTGGTGCAGATGCGTTTTTAGACATCGTCTCGGATCGTATTGTTGCTCCTGATGCTGTTACGACTGAGAATGCATTCCAGCTAAGTGACGTAGAAGTTGTTTGGAACGATTATGATCCAGATACGGGCGTGACAGTTCAAAACCGTGCTCAGTCTTCCACGACCAGCGGTCAGTTGGCTTTGTCCAACACAGCTAATCTCAATCTGCAGAACCTTCTGAATGCTGCAAATGAAAGCGGGGAGTACAACACTCCAACGCTAAGCTTCGCTTTGGATAAGATACCTACGGGTTCAGGCTCTGGGGCAATTACATTTAAGATTGTTGATGGGTCTGACGCGGTTCGCGATGATAATGAACGCTATATTGAGCTAGAGGTTGCCGTTAATTGGGAAGGAACAGGCGATAGTGCTCAGATTACAGTTCCTGTTCAAACAGCTAGTGGACATTACATCTCGGCAAGTTTGGGGCGTGTTGATTTTACGATTGCGAACTTAGATAGCGACACCATCTCTGTGGCGTCTGGTGGGGTAAACTATCCGTCCACACTGGATGTGAAATTTGCAAGCCTCATTAACAAACTGGAAGGTGTTGGCTCTAAATCGCTCCTAAAGGTTGGTGGTTTTAATCTAACGGTTGAAACGACCCTGCCATTGGCTGACAGCAGTGCGTCAACGATCACATCTATTAATACGAACGTGAACATTGTGGATGGGTCTCCTGTAACGGCGTTTATATCAGATGCTGCAGCACATGAGGGTGACAACACTCCTACGGCTGTTGTTCAACTCAACCGAGCACACAGTGAAGACATAACCTTGAACTACACAATTTCTGCGAAATCTGGAGATACGGCATCTGCTGGCTCTGATTTTACGGCGACGACTGGAACAGTTACCATCTTAGTAGGTCTCACGTCTGAGACGATTGCGTTACCAGTTTTGAATGACAACGTGATCGAAAGTGATGAGAGCTTCTCGGTGACCCTTTCTGGAATGTCTTATGGCTCTATCGCTCGCGATACAGCGTCTGTCACTTTGACTGACAGCACGCGTGCGCTTGGATCGACGGGTGAGGTGAACTTCCTCGCGACTGAGACGATGGAAAAATACGTTGCAGATATTACGACTGAGATTGTTGCAAAGTATAACGCATATTCCGTTGAAAATAGCTCAGGCTGGAGCATCAATGGTGATGTGATTAAGGGTTATATCGATGGATATGTACCTGGGCTTAAAGTAATTGTTGGAACATTTTATGACCTTGTTGCAGCAGAAGTTGTAAAGGCAGCAGCGAATACGGATATTGAGCAGTTTGCGAGTAATCTGATGATTGCTAACGCAGCTACTAAGCTCTTTGATCCAATCTCTTATTTGGGTGTGCAGGTAAATGGGGATGGGACCTATGTAAGTGGTAAATCCCTCAGCACGTTACAAAATGCGATCTCTGCTGATTATGCCACGTTCATCTCGCTTTCCACTGACACGATTGGTGATGTTTTTGGTGAAGACACGGCCACTAACTTTGCGAACGCGACCGTGTCTATTCTAACAACAGGCAACGATACTGAGACGCTCAGCGCATCATCTGAGATCATCGCGACGTTTGATGGTGTTGATACGATCAAAGCGGGTGGCGGCAATGATAAAGTCATTGGCGGCAAGGACGTAGATACATTCTACGGCGAAGCTGGGAACGATCATCTCTACGGCTACTCAGGCAACGATGTTCTTGATGGTGGAGATGGTAATGACAAGATTGTTGGTGGCTTAGGGGATGACACAATCTCGGGCGGTGTGGGCGATGATTATGTTCTCGCCCAAACAGGAGATGATACAATCTCAACAGGAACAGGCACAGATCAGGTCCTTGGTGGCTCAGGCGATGATGCCATTACGATTGACGGTACTGGTAATAAGACGATTGATGGTGGGGCTGGAACGGATAGAGTTATTCTCTCACAAAGTGGTGTTACTGGTTTTGATGATTTTACCATCAGTTATGCAAATTCTACATTATCAATGGCAGCTTTAAATGGTGATATACTTACTTTAAGCAACATAGAAGAGATTGCATTTGGAAGTAATGTTTATACTTTCTACGAACGGAGTTCGTCAGGTTATACTCGTAATAGTTTTATAGATTCTACGAACCAAACTATTTATAGCGTAGATAATTCTGACACTTCAGTTACGTCTTCTTTTAGCAATACATCATTTGGTAGTTGGGAGATATCCAACTTTGGATTTACTACATCGGCAAATGTAAGTGTGAACGGTTCTAGCCAAAATCAGTATATCTTTTTAGGAGGTACTCGTTCTGAATTTACTGGTTCATATGAAGTAGATTTAGGGGGTGGAAATGATCGTTTAATTCTTGTTCCACTTAACTCAGATAGTATCGATATGGGTGCAGGCGATGATTATGTTAGGATAGAAGTTAATGCTTCTTCTTTTTCAACGCCAGATTGGGCAAGTTTTTCTAGTTCTCTTTTAGATGGGGGGGCAGGCACAGACACTCTTTCATTTATGGAAAGCAAAACAGGTGGAGCTACACTTACTTTGACGTCAGGTGGAGCTGAAAATTTTGAAAATATTGAGGGGACTTTATATCGAACGACCAATACAGGTGATACTATTATTGGTGACTCCAATAACAATTCTATTTTTGGTTTGACTGGTGCTGATATTTTGTATGGCCGAGATGGTGATGACATAATTTACGCAGAAACGGTTGTGAGTTACGATTCTGGCAGAGTTTATGAAGCAAGTGAAAATAACTATGATGATAAACTTTACGGCGAAGGTGGAGATGATATCTTAGTTGGGAATGCGGGTGACAACACTCTGGATGGTGGCACTGGCGCAGATACCATAACGACGGGTAGTGGCTCTGATACCGTTATTTTGCGAGCTGGAGATGGCGGCACTGAACTTACGGATGCTGACATCATCACCGACTTTACGGATGGTGTTGATGTGCTTGGGCTTGATAATAATCTTCTGTATACTGAGCTGACTAGGGCACAAGGTACTGGAAGTTATGCTAATGATACAATTATTTCTATAACAGACACTGCAGAAAACCTTGCTATATTGAAAGGTATAAGTGCGTCAGATGTGAATTATTTAGATTTTGCATCTATGTCTACTGGCAATCAAAATTTTACAGGTACAATTGGTGATGATGTATTTATTGGTGCGGCGGGTGTTGATACAGTTACAACAAATATTGGAACAGATATTGTATTAACCTCATCAGGCGATGATGCCATTACGATTGACGGTACTGGTAATAAGACGATTGATGGTGGGGCTGGAACGGATAGAGTTATTCTCTCACAAAGTGGTGTTACTGGTTTTGATGATTTTACCATCAGTTATGCAAATTCTACATTATCAATGGCAGCTTTAAATGGTGATATACTTACTTTAAGCAACATAGAAGAGATTGCATTTGGAAGTAATGTTTATACTTTCTACGAACGGAGTTCGTCAGGTTATACTCGTAATAGTTTTATAGATTCTACGAACCAAACTATTTATAGCGTAGATAATTCTGACACTTCAGTTACGTCTTCTTTTAGCAATACATCATTTGGTAGTTGGGAGATATCCAACTTTGGATTTACTACATCGGCAAATGTAAGTGTGAACGGTTCTAGCCAAAATCAGTATATCTTTTTAGGAGGCACTCGTTCTGAATTTACTGGTTCATATGAAGTAGATTTAGGGGGTGGAAATGATCGTTTAATTCTTGTTCCACTTAACTCAGATAGTATCGATATGGGTGCAGGCGATGATTATGTTAGGATAGAAGTTAATGCTTCTTCTTTTTCAACGCCAGATTGGGCAAGTTTTTCTAGTTCTCTTTTAGATGGGGGGGCAGGCACAGACACTCTTTCATTTATGGAAAGCAAAACAGGTGGAGCTACACTTACTTTGACATCAGGTGGAGCTGAAAACTTTGAAAATATTGAGGGGACTTTATATCGAACGACCAATACAGGTGATACTATTATTGGTGACTCCAATAACAATTCTATTTTTGGTTTGACTGGTGCTGATATTTTGTATGGCCGAGATGGTGATGACATAATTTACGCAGAAACGGTTGTGAGTTACGATTCTGGCAGAGTTTATGAAGCAAGTGAAAATAACTATGATGATAAACTTTACGGCGAAGGTGGAGATGATATCTTAGTTGGGAATGCGGGTGACAACACTCTGGATGGTGGCACTGGCGCAGATACCATCACAACAGGTAGCGGTTCGGACCAAATCATCCTCCGTATTGGCGACGGTGGCAGCGAACTCTCTGATGCAGACATCATCACAGACTTCACAGATGGGAGTGATGATTTTGGTTTCACCACAGGGCTTTCTTTTGGCGAAATTAGTTGGGCACAAGGTTCCGGAGACTATGTCAACGATACCATTATTAAGGCTGGTTCCGAATACCTCGCAATCCTACAAGGGATTGATGCAGATTTAATCTCTGAAGCTGACTTTGAACCCGTGGATTTTGCCTAACATGTCATCAGAAAATCATCTAACGACTTCACCAAAGGTTAAGACAGGTTTCGGCCTCTTAGCTTGCTTTATTCTAGTCGGCTGTCTTGGGACTAACAAACCCAAGGTGGAGCCTTTTCAGCCTGATCCTGCTCTTACCTATGATAAGCCAGCACCTCTCGAAACCCACTCATCAGCCTTAGTTAAAGCTATTGTAAGCACGCCA
>NZ_MLCB01000041.1 GCF_001890925.1 Planktotalea frisia | reverse complement strand
AGCGTCGAGGAAGTGTCGGCCCTGCTGGCAGCGGCACCCGGACCTGGTCTCAAATCGCGATCCATCGGGAAAAATACGAGATCGTCCGAGAATTTGCACGTCAATGCATTGCATCAGACTTCAATCAGACCGCCTCGAACCGACGAAAGAAAGTCGAGATGCTCTTCGCCCACCTCAAACGCATCCTTAGCTTGGCCAGGCTCCGATTACGCGGCCCATACGGCGTCCAAGATGAATTTACCCTAGCAGCAACCGCCCAAAACCTCCGGAAACTCGCTAAGCTCAAGCCGATGGGACCAGCCGCAGGGTGAAAGGCAGGGTGGTTACGAACAGCCAAATGAAATCAACGTAATCACCAGCATCAATGGGCCAAAAACAACGAGTTTTTCAACACAATCAGTCCAAAACGAACTTTCGCTGCAACCTTACCAAAGTCCGCAATGGCACACCAATGATCCGTCATTCATCAATGGTGCGCTACCGCAGCGCTATCGATTCTGCGAATAGGCTCCGATTTTTGAAGTGCGCAGATTGTTGTTCACAAGCGCTTCTGCGAAGGTAACACCCGCCGCAACTCCATCGATGACTGGCAAGCCAAATTCCTCACTTAGCTCTGCCATAAGGTCTGCCATCCCTGCACATCCCAGAACGATTGCTTCAGTGTTGTCTTGCGCGATGGATTCGCGGATTTCAGACTTGATCTTGAACAATGTTGCCGGATCGCCTTCTTCCAGTTTCAGGACGGGAATATCTGTTGCGCGAACGCGCGCGCATTTTTGGACCAGCCCATATCGCATCAGGTTGTTCTCCAGACCTGGCACAGAACGTGACAAAGTCGTTATGACGCTAAACTTGTTAGCGATAAAACTGGCAGCGTGATAAGCGGCCTCGCCAATGCCCAAGACAGGAACGTTGACAAGTGTCCGGACCGCATCGACGCCCGTGTCATCGAAACAGGCGATGACGATGGCATCAACTTCCGGGTGCCGCGCAACCTCGGCGAGCAGCCCAGGAATGCAAGTGGCAACGTCCAGAAAACCCTGAATGCTTGCCGGTCCATCTTGCGAGTTTGCAGCTATAATCTCTGTATCCGGTCGGGCAACGGCACGTGCGGCAATCGCAATTTTGTCCGTCATAGAGCTGGTTGTGTTCGGGTTGATAACGAGAATTTTCATATCAGTTCAAACCTCGCCGCCAAGGTAGGCAGCCTTGATCCGGTCATCGTGCAACAGCTCTTTGGAGTTGCCTTCGATGACAACGTTCCCTGTCGCCATGGCATAAGCACGGTGCGAAATACTGAGCGCCATGCGCGAATTTTGTTCTACTAGCAACACAGAAACGCCTTCATCACGATTGATAGCAACGATTGAACGGGCAATGTCCTGTACCAGCTTGGGTGCGATCCCAAGGCTGGGTTCATCCAATAACAAGAGCTTGGGCTTGGCCATCAACGCGCGGCCAATCACCATCATCTGTTGCTCCCCACCAGAGAGAGTTCCAGCGGCCTGAGAATAGCGCTCCTTAAGGCGGGGGAAGCGCGTCATTATGCCGTCCAAAGTGTTCTGGATCTCGGCCTTGTCGCTACGGGTGAAGGCCCCCATCATCAGGTTGTCTTTGACAGACATAAATGGAAACACGCGGCGACCCTCAGGCACCATTGCAATACCCCGTTTGACGATGGCTGACGGATCGGTGCCATCGACGCGTTCACCCTCAAAGGTGACGGAGCCGCTTTTCGGTTTGGCCAATCCCGTTATCGCGCGCAAGATTGATGACTTGCCCGCTCCATTGGCTCCGATTAGCGCAACGGTTTCACCTTGGGCCACGTTCAGGGACACGCCTTTAAGCGCGTAAACATGATCGTAGTAAAGTTCGACGTCTTTGAAATCCAACATGTTAGTCATGGTCTACATCCCGATCTCATCGTCGACGCTGCCCAGATAGGCCTCGATGACTTTTTCATTGTTCTGGATTTCCGAAGGCGTGCCTTCCGCGATCTTTTCGCCAAAGTTCAGCACGACGATCCGGTCCGAGATATTCATGACTGCTGGCATATCGTGCTCCACCAGCATGACCGTCACACCGCGTTCATCCCGCACAGAACGCACCAGATTGACCATGTTCATGGTCTCATCGTGGTTCATCCCTGCAAACGGTTCGTCCAGCAGCAGCACCTTTGGGTCCGTCGCTAGGCCGATTGCAATGCCAAGCGCGCGCAGACTGCCCTGCGGCAGATTGCTGGCCTGTTCGTTGCTGATCTCGGACATACCAAGAAACTCGAGCAACTCGTCTGCATATTTCTCAAAGGCGGTCACATCGTCCTTAGCCGTCTTAGACCCCCAGAAGTACCCTGCAAGCGAAGCTTTGGCGCGCAAATGCTGCGCCACTACGACGCTTTCACGAACGGTCATGCTTTTGAAAATCGTGGTTTCCTGAAACGTGCGCACGACGCCCTTGCGCGCCACGATATGCGGCTTGAGATTCGAGATACGCTCACCCTGATAGATGACCTCTCCAGAAGTCGTCGGCGTAAAGGACGCGATCATTTTGAACAGCGTGGATTTGCCTGCGCCATTTGGTCCGATCACTGACAAGATTTCATTCTCTGCCACATCAAAGCTGATGTCGTTGTTTGCCGTCAGACCACCATATTTCTTAGTGACGTTCTTGACTTGAAGGAGCGGGCTCATTTGTCACCTCCTTTGCCGAACCGCAGGCTCAGCAGGCCGTTGGGAAGGAAGCGGATGATGATGATTAGGATCGTTGAATAGATTAGCATTTGGTACTTGCCGAACTCGAACAGTAAGTCCCAGCCAAAGTAGAGGACCAAGGTGCCAAGCATTGGGCCAAAGACATAGCCAAGGCCGCCAAGGAAGCAATTCAACATGAAGTTGACCGAGTCCGCGACTTGAAAGCTGGAGGGATAGACCGACTGCGCAATAGATCCGAACATGGCACCGCCAAGCCCGCCGAAAAAGCTGGAAATCGCAAAGATCACGATGCGAATGTAGGAAATGTTCACCCCAATAGAGCTGGCAAGTTCTTCGTTCTGCTGCATAGAACGGCACAGATGACCAAGGCGGGAATTTACCAGGCGGTAAAGTGCGGCATAGGTCAAGATCATGATGATGCAGGCGGTGTAATAGAACGCCAGCTTGGTGTTCTCCATTGCGGCAAAGTCAGGCAGGATCGGAATACCGAACACTGAAATGCCTGAAGGCAGTGGAATGTTCGAGATCCCACGCGCACCGTTGGTGATAGGCAGCGCCAAAGCTGTCAGCGTGACAACTTGGGTCAAAACCAGCGTGATCATTGCAAAATAAACGCCGCGCAGGCGCAGGATTGGCAGTCCAAGCAAGATCGCAACCAATGCCGCGAACAGCCCCGCCGCAGGTAGTGACAACCAAAAAGACCAACCGGCTTTGACCACCAGAATAGCAGAAACATAGGCCCCGATCAGCGCGAAAGCACCTTGTCCGATATTGATCCGGCCTATGTAGAAGGTCAGCCAGACCCCGGCGCTGGCTATCGCCAACAGTGCCACAGAGGTGAGGGTAAAGTAAAAATCCCAACGCCCTGTTGCGCCGATGATGAGCGGGACGCCAATGAAAATCATGAACAGGAAGATCGCAACGCCAACAAGCTGTTTTGTGGTAAATCCAAACATCACATCAACCCCACGGCTTGCCCATCAGACCTTGCGGTCTGATGGCGAGGAAGATCATCAACGAAACGAAAATGAGCAAATAGGTAATGTCGCCATATTGATAGAGCAACGCGAGACCGATAGCCTCCATGAAGCCGAGGATGATCCCCCCCCAAATCGCTCCGGAAATAACACCAGCGCCACCAATCATAACCATCATAAAGGCTTTGATTGATGTTGCGCCGCCCATACCAAGGTTCACCCCTGTAATGGTAACCAGCAGACCACCAACCAGACCCGCAAGCATCGCACCAAGGGCAAAACCGATCATGGAGTAGCGGTCGACATTGACGCCCATCAATTGTGCGGCGGTCCGGTCTTGGGCCAAGGCGCGCAGCGCGCGGCCCGTCTTTGTGTATTGCATTAGGCCGATGAAGGCGACGATCGACAGGATCGCCAGCACGCAAATCAGTATGCGGTCATATGGCATGATCAACCGGAAATCCCAGTTGAACACGCCATCAACAATCTTGGGAACGCCGCGCTGTTTCTCGCCAAATACAAGTAAGATCACGGCATCAAGGAAAAAGGCGATACCGGCCGCCAGCAACATCGTGCTTTCTTCACGCGACGATCCCTTTATGACCGGCGCGAAGAGGAAACGTTCAATCAGCGCGCCCAAGATGGCCAAGGTAACGCAGGACATAACCAGCGCCAAAACAAATGGAACACCCCACTGACCGTAGAATGTATAGGTAACAAAGCCACCAATTACATACATTTGCCCATGGGCAAAATTTAGGACGTTCATGAGCGCGAAGATCAGGGTCAGACCAAGCGCGATCATCGCGTATTGGGACCCCAGATAGACGCCATTGGCCAGTATCTGTTCCATGTCGGCTTTCTTTCGTGAAAAAGCCCTGGGCCAATTTAGCCCAGGGAAGTTCTGCTCAGGAGGGGTCCAAAAGCAGCTAAGAACTGTTAGTCGACTTCAGCAACAAACAGCGTTTCAAACGCGCCATCTTGATAGACGTTAACAACCAAAGGCACGGAGACCTGACGTTTTTGTCCGAAGGATGACATGCCGACATAACGCAGCTTTGCATCGCCGTTCATGTAAGGGTTTGGTGCCTCAAACGTGTCCATTGTAACTTGGAACGCATCCACATCAGTGATCGCAGATGGATCGGCCTTCAGCGTCTCGAGGATATACTCCAAAGCATAAACCTTGGTATTGGATTCATCGTTGTATTCTCCAAACATGTCTGTGTAGCGCTGAACGAATTCAGCCATCATTGGCGATGCAAGCTCTGGTGTGGATGCGCCCCCGACCGAGATAAACCCGTTTGCCAAATCACCGGCACCTTCGGCTAGAACACCCGCATCCTGTGCAGTTTCTGTTGAAATGATGCCTTCAAAGCCCAGCTCTCGTGCAGAACGAATTAGCTGAGGGGCATTCGCAGGCGAAACACCGGACAGCACCAGAAGATCAGGGCGCGAACGCATTACCGGTGTCAAAACAGGCGTAAAGTCTGTCGTATCAACCTGATATGTTACGTTGTCGGACACCACCTCCATACCAAGCGCAGTTGCAGCTTCGATGCCACCCTCTCGTTGGCTGAGTGGGTCAGATTCGTTTGCGGCGATAAAGGCGACTGTTTTGACGCCCTTTTCTTCCATCAGATATTTGTAGATCGCGGGGCCGGACTGGTAGTTGGCAACCATACCCAAAACGGCGTTGGAGGCGGGCGCTTGGTAGAGCGCCTTTGGAAACGCGTAAGGGAAATACATGATCCCGTTGGATTCAGCTACTGGGCGCACAGCTGCGGCACCGTCGTCAACGTTTGGACCCACAACATAGTGGATACCTTCTTGGGCCATTTTCTCCATGCCTGCAATTGCGCGCTTTGGATCTTTTTGGTCATCAAAGGACACGATTTCAATGTCGTAAGTCGTACCACCGATGGTATAGCCGCCGGTCTCATTAATCCATGCCGCACGAGCTTCCATTGAGCGCTGGTTGGAAATACCCCAAGACGCAGCAGGGCCGCTGGTGACGCCGACAAAGCCGATTTTCAGAACAGTATTTTCTGCGAGTGCGGTTGTCGCTTGAAGTGCAGTCAGCGTTACAGCTGTTAAAGCCGCTTTCATAAGTGTTCTACGTTGCATTTTTAACTCCCGTTGAGTTCATTTCAGACGCATTCTGCGCCATTACTGGTCGGCATTTATATGGAAACCAAGTGTGCCGCGACATCAGCACACGATTGTTAACAATTATTGTCAACATATTTTACCATTAATTCGATAAATTCTAGAGCTTGGCCTTACACTGATTGAAGTTTAAGCATTTGCAGGTAGCGTTGTCCTTAAACCCGTCAGTTTTGAAAGTGATCTTGTGTCATCTAGCTCGCAGCAAAGTAGTTTGGAAACATCGGACCCAAAATTAGAGTCAGATGAAAACACGATTGTCGAGCGCATCTACAAAGCCGTCATGGAGCAACGTTTGGCACCGAACACCAAACTGAGTGAGGCGCGCCTGTGTGAGACATTCGGAGTCGGTCGCATGCACGTTCGACGCGCACTCCTTTTGCTCTCAAGTCAGGGCATCATCGAGCTTCAGTCAAATCGTGGGGCTTACGTTGCCTGTCCTGACAAGTCTGAGGCGAGCGATGTATTCGCTGCGCGGATGTTGATAGAACCGCCTCTCGTACGGCAGCTAGCGCAAAAAAGCGGTGGGATTGATCTGGCGCTCCTCACCGACCACATTGCTCTTGAAGATGCGGCCCGTGAGAAAAAAGAGCGTACAGAAATCATTCGTCTTTCAGGTGAGTTTCACACGAAACTCGCCCAAACAACTGGAAACAAGTTTATCTTTCGGATGATGCGCGAATTGGTCACGCGAACGTCGCTTATTGTCGGCCTCTTCGGTTCTTCCGAAAATACAAGTTGCCCTGATGATGAACACAGCAACATCTTGAAAGCGATCCAGTCTAATAATCCGGAACTGGCCGAGCAGTTAATCGTATCTCACCTAAACCACATTCAAAGTGGTCTAGATATGGAAGCGCGCCGCGAGCCTCAGGATGACTTGGCAGCTATTCTGGGACCCAATTGATCTAAAATGCCTATGGTTTCGGGCAACATAGATCAGCACGAAGCAGTCCAGTTTTGCCAACCACCGACATGGTATTTCGAAGACGGTGCGATTATCAGCAGTTTCTCTGAACTCTGGCGTATTCGGCATTGCGGCCGTCCATGCGCCGTGCAGCATTGCGTACTTTGGACTGATTGTGTTGAAAAACTCGTTGTTTTTGGCCCATTGATGCTGGTGATTACGTTGATTTCATTTGGCTGGTCGTAACCACCCTGCCTTTCACCCTGCGGCTGGTCCCATCGGCTTGAGCTTAGCGAGTTTCCGGAGGTTTTGGGCGGTTGCT
>NZ_MLCB01000040.1 GCF_001890925.1 Planktotalea frisia | reverse complement strand
TCGATGGTTGAGCAAACTCTACATTAAACTGAGGGAAGTTTCGGGGGGCAGGTCAGGTGGGGCCAAGTATGGGGCTGCGTAACCGCATGTAGAAATACTTATTGGTATTTTAAGTGTAGATGGTGCTGCTAGAGAGAATCGAACTCTCGACCTCTCCCTTACCAAGGGAGTGCTCTACCTCTGAGCTATAGCAGCGCCATGTGGGCGGGTGATTAGTCTCAATCTGTTACTCGCGCAAGGGTAATCTGGACCCGCTTGGCAGGCTAGGCTACAGAAGTCTTATGAACACAAGAAACGACCCTAAAAAGCCCCCGTCAGAAGCGGCTGCGCGAGAAGCGCGGTTGAAAGCGGCATTGAAAGCAAATTTGGGTCGGCGTAAAGCGCAGGCGAAAACGCGCACGCACGCAGAGCAAGAGCAAGGATCCTCAGAGGCGTCGCAAAAAGACGCCGAGTAGGGCATAGATAAAGAGTAGGTCAGGCACATGGATTCAATTCTCGTAAGAGGTAACGGCGCACTTAACGGGCAAATCCCGATTGCAGGTGCGAAGAACACAGTTCTCAAACTTATGTGCGCAGCACTTTTGACCGACGAGCCGCTGACATTAACCAATGTGCCACGCCTTGCTGACATTAAAACGTTGAGTGACGTGCTTGAATCGCTCGGGTGCGAGATCGCGCAATTGGCCAATGGCCGTGTCCTAGCGCTGAACGCAACGACGTTAACGTCTAATAAAGCTGACTATGATTTAGTGCGCAAACTGCGTGCGTCTTTCAATGTTCTCGGGCCTATGCTTGCGCGTTCTGGTGAGGCGATCGTCTCTATGCCAGGCGGTTGCGCGATTGGCGCGCGGGCGGTAGATATGCACCTTGATGCGCTCGAACGCCTTGGCGCGTCGATTGAGTTGAAGGGCGGTTATGTGCACGCAACGGCCCCTAATGGCCTGAAAGGCGCAGAAATTCCGCTGCGCTTTGCTTCTGTTGGCGCAACTGAAAACGCGATGACGGCGGCGACGCTCGCCAAAGGCACGACTGTGATCAAGAACGCTGCGCGCGAGCCGGATACAAAAGCGCTGGCCGATTGCCTCATCGCGATGGGTGCGCAGATCAAGGGCGCAGGCACCGATACGATAACCATCCAAGGTGTTGATGCACTACATGGCGCAACCCAAGCGGTAATCCCTGATCGCATCGAGATGGGTACATTCATGATTGCGCCGATGATTGCAGGTGGCTCTGTTGAGTTGATCGGTGGTCGCATGGACTTGATCCCGTCCTTCGCGGAAAAGATGCAAGAAGCCGGTGCCGTTATCGAAGAAACGAAGCTGGGCTTGAAAGTCACCAATCCAGGCAACGGCATCAAACCGGTGAATGTCACAACAGAACCATTCCCCGGTTTTCCGACTGACCTTCAAGCTCAATTCATGGCGATGATGTGCTTTGCCGATGGGGTGAGCGTCTTGGAAGAAACGATATTCGAGAACCGCTTTATGCACGCGCCGGAACTTTTGCGCATGGGTGCACATGTGGAAGTCCACGGTGGTACGGCGACTGTGACAGGCGTCGAGAAAATGACGGGTGCACAGGTCATGGCGACTGATCTGCGTGCCTCTGTGTCACTGATCCTTGCTGGTCTGCGCGCTGAGGGTGAAACGCAAGTGAACCGCGTTTACCACCTTGATCGTGGCTACGAGCGGATCGAGCAAAAGCTAAGCGCAGTTGGCGCAAACATAGAACGGGTCCAAGGCTCATGAGTGAAGATGCACGCTTTGAAGATGGTCGTGAAGCGCCGCTCAACATCGGCGCGCTTGATGTTGAGGACCTGAAAGTCCTCTCCGCGCTTGTGCAGGATGGCGTTTTTCCGTCTTTAGAAATGAAATTCGCCGCTAAAGAGCGCCGCTTTGCTATACTGCTTAATCGTTTCCGTTGGGAAGATGGCGACAAGCGGGTGCCTGAGCGCGTGCAATCCTTGCTGCATGTTTCAGAAGTGAAAAAAGTGTCCAGCCAAGGCATTGATCGCACTGACAAAGATATGATCCTTTCTGTGCTCAGTGTTGAATTCGAAGAGACTGATGCACCCTCTGGCTTTGTAACCCTGACACTTGCTGGCGATGGCGCAATTCGCCTTGATGTGGAGGCGCTTGATGTTTCGCTCAAGGATGTGACGCGCCCTTATATTGCGCCTTCAAAGAAAATGCCGAGCCATGATTGATGTCTTGACTGAGTTTCCCGCGATGTGCCGCGTCGCGCTTAAGCACCCTTGAGACCCCATGCGTCTAGCGCTAAGTCATGCAACAGACAAAGGGGACGCAGATGCCGCAATTTCTAAGCACCACAGACGCAGATTTTGAAGTCCGCTTTACGCAAGTTTTGAATGCCAAGCGTGAAGACAGTCCGGATGTGGATGCTGTGGTTGCGGATATTATCGCAGATGTGCGTGCGCGTGGTGATGCCGCGGTGATTGAGCTGACGCGCAAGTTTGATCGTTTGGACCTGACGCCTGAAACGCTGGCGTTTTCGCCCGAAGAAATCGACGTGGCGTGCGCGTCTGTGTCCGAGCCTGAGCGCGCGGCGCTCGAACTCGCCGCGGCGCGCATTCGGGCCTATCACGCAAAGCAAATGCCCGAAGATGCGCGTTGGACGGATGATGTTGGCGCGACTTTGGGTTGGCGTTGGAGCGCGGTCTCGGCCGCTGGTCTCTATGTGCCAGGTGGTCTCGCCTCGTACCCGTCGTCTGTTTTGATGAACGCGATTCCTGCGAAAGTCGCTGGCGTAGAACGTCTCGCGATCGTTGTGCCAACGCCCGATGGCATCGCAAATCCGGCTGTTCTGCTTGCTGCGCGCATTGCGGGTGTGGATGAAATCTACCGTGTTGGTGGCGCACAAGCGATTGCGGCGCTGGCCTATGGTACTGAAACAATTCCCCCTGTCGACAAGATCACGGGTCCGGGCAACGCCTTTGTCGCTGCTGCCAAGCGTCGCGTGTTTGGCAAAGTGGGCATCGATATGATCGCAGGTCCGTCTGAGATCCTCGTTATTGCGGATAAAGACAATAACCCTGACTGGATCGCGCTCGATCTGCTCAGCCAAGCGGAACATGATGAAAGCGCACAGTCCCTTTTGATCACGGATAATGCTGATTTCGGTCAAGCGGTCGTCGCAGCCGTTGAAAAGCGTCTCGAAACGCTTGAACGCCGCGTTATTGCGGGCGCCAGTTGGCGTGACTACGGCGCTGTGATTATTGTCAAAAACCTTGATGAAGCAGCGGATCTATCCAACCGTATTGCGCCTGAACACCTTGAGCTTTGTGTCGCAGATCCAGACAGGCTGGCCGATAAGTGTATTCATGCTGGCGCCATCTTCCTTGGTCAATGGACGCCCGAAGCGATTGGTGACTACATTGGTGGGCCAAACCATGTTCTGCCAACAGCGCGTTCTGCACGTTTTTCATCTGGCCTATCTGTGATGGACTTTATCAAACGCACGACGCTGGCCCACATGACGCCCGAGGCCTTGCGCGCAATCGGCCCATCTGCTGAAATCCTTGCAACATCCGAAAGTCTTGAGGCGCATGGCCTGTCCGTCACCGCCCGTTTGAGAAAGCTGAACGAGTAATTCATGTCCCGTATCGCCCATATTAAAATTGACGATCGCAATTTGCCAGCGCCCACGCCCGAGATAGAGCAGGAGCGCAAAGTCGCGGTCTTTGATCTGCTTGAGGACAACTCATTTATACTTCCCACACGCGAAGATCGTGAAACACCAAGCGGGCCTTACGATCTGACGCTCGCGATCCGCGAGAAACGATTGGTCTTTGATATAAAGACGGAAGCGAAAGAAGTAGCTGCAGAGTTTCATCTCTCTCTTGGGCCATTCCGCCAGGTGGTGAAGGACTATTTCCAGATTTGCGAGAGCTATTTTTCCGCGGTGAAAAACCTGCCGCCCAGCCAGATCGAAACCATCGATATGGCGCGGCGCGGCATTCACATGGAAGGCAGTCGCATTCTGCAAGAACGCCTAGAGGGCAAAGCAGAGATCGACATCGACACGGCCCGCCGTCTTTTCACACTTATCTGCGTTTTGCATTTCGGGGGTTAAGGTGGTCAAAGAGCTCCCTCAATCTGTTCTCTTTTGTTGTGATCATAACGCTGTGCGTTCACCCATGGCCGAAGGGATTATGAAGCAATTCTATGGGCTTGAAACTTACGTGCAGTCTGTCGGCGTACACAATGATCTTGAGATTGATGGCTTTTCCATCTCCGTTTGTGCAGAAATGGATGTGGAGTTGCATCGCCATCGTTCGCGTTCCTTCGATGAGATGGAGCAATATGGCGATGATCTGAGTTCTTTTGACTTGGTTGTAGCGCTTTCACCGGCCAGTCAGGCGCGTGCGTTGGAACTCACTCGGGTTTTTCATCTAGAAGTGGAGCATTGGGCAATTGCTGATCCGACTGCCGTGGGTGAAACGCGCGAGGCAAAACTTGCCGCTTACAGGAAATCGCGCGACCAGATCATTGCACATCTCAAAGCCAATTGGGGCGAGCCCCAAGCCTAGTCTGTTTCTGCCAAAGCAATCATCAAGTCTGCCAACGTCGCCAAAGGCGTAGCACTTGCGGTCTCGTCGCCATGTGCGATCTCTTGAAGGCCGATGAGACCCGCGTAAAACAACCGTGGCAGGTCCGGGTTGCCCATGCCCATCTCTTTGAAAACACCTGATAAATGCGCAAGACGTGATGTGTCCACGCGTTTAACAGCCTCGGCGACACGGGGGTCAGCCTTGGCCCAAGCTCTGATTGCGGGCTCTGCGCCAACACCGCCAAATTCGTCCTGAGGGGCCGTTGCAAGGTCACTTAATGTGCGCAATTTTATTTCAGGTGAGGGCAGCGCATCAAGCAATGTGATGATCTGCTGCGTTGCGATTTCTTCCCAAAAAGTAAGCATTGCAGCTTGGAACGCGGGCACATCCTTGAAGTGCCAATAAAACGAACCTTTTGTCGTTTTCAAACTGCGCGCCAAAGGCTCAGCCTTTAGCGCTTGGGGGCCCTTGTTGGTGAGCGCGCGAAAGCCCGCGGCGATCCAATCGGTTTGTGAAAGTTTGCTCATCGGGCAAACATACGCTGTCGTATTGACACGTTCAAGGCTGCTTACTATACGATAGCGTATGGAGGTGGATTTATGAGCTATTTTATGTGGAGCGCGGCAGCGGTGATGGGCCTGACTACGGGTGTCCATCTACTCGCTGGAACCTCGGATATTATGACGCCCATTCTAAATGCAGAAGTCATTGACCCTGTCATTCGTGGTGTCGCTTTGGTGGTTTGGCATATGGTGAGCCTGATGCTCGCGCTGAGTACAATTGCGATAATCTATCTTGCGCGGGTCCAAAATCACGCGCTCTTGATCTTGGTCGCGTCATTGCAACTAGGTTTCGCGTTAATCTTTCTTTGGTACAATCTGAAATTGTTCAGCGCTCTTTTTGCGATGCCGCAATGGACTGCATTTCTACTTGCCGCGCTGCTTATGAGCGCAAGTCACTTCAAAGTTGTGCGACAATAGCGCTTTGTTTTTCTTGTAAAAAGACTCTCAATGCGGGCTGGAACGTTAACGCAAGGGCGGTTTCATAGCTCTTTGCTGCGTCGTCTAATTTTCCTTGTTCTGCAAGGAAATGCGCACGGGTGGCATGGTAACTTTGCAAACCCGCAACCTGAGTTTTTGGCAATGCATCAAGCACGGCTATTCCCGCGTCTGGGCCGTGTAAATGACTAAGCGCAACTGCATATCCGATCTGCGCGCCGAGCGTCGGATACAGCTGACACAGCCCTGCATATAGCTGCGTTGCGCCACGCCAATCCATTAACTCATTATCGATGCGTCGTGCATGTATCGCTTGAATCGCGGCTTCAAGCTGAAACCGTCCTATCTGCCCAAGCGCACTTGCGCGGCGCAACATCGCCTGCGCCCCGCGGATCAAAGGTTCATTCCAAAGCGCCGGATTTTGAGCGTCCAAGGGAACGAATTCCCCATCAACGATGCGCGCGTCTCGCCGCGCCGCCGCAAAGCCAAGAAGTGCTGCCAAACCAAGCGCTTCTGCATTGTTAGGTAATTGAGCGCTTAGCACGTCACCAAGAAAGAGCGCTTCCTTGCCTAGGTCATCGCCCGTCTCTAACCAATCGACCGAGTATGCGCCGTAAATCGCCTCCATCACAGCCTCTAGCCGAGGAGAGAGCTTGTCATTCGCAGGGATCGCGAAGGGCACAGCATTAGCTTTGATCTTGGTTTTTGCGCGCACCAAACGTTGCGCCATTGTTGCTTTGGGCACCAGAAAGGCTTGGCCAATTTGCTCTGCATCCAAACCCATCACACATTGCAACATCAAGGGTGTGTGCATCTTGGGATCAATCGCGGGATGCGCGCATACGAGCATGAGATGCAGGCGCTTATCAGGCACAATCGTCTCTGGCTCTGCGATCAATTCGGGCATGTCGTCCTCTGGTGCAAGTTTCGCATTGCGGCGTTGCCCATCTATCAAACGATTGCGCGCGACACGTACGAGCCAAGCATCGGGGTTATCAGGGACACCATCGCGCGGCCAAAGCGTAAGCGCTTTTGAAAACGCTTCGCTCAGTGCATCCTCTGCGCTGGCAATATCAGAACTGCGCGAGGCAAGAATGGCCAGTAACCGTCCATAGCTGGCGCGCGCGACATTTTCAGCCGCGCGCACCGCATTATTCATACACTGTCCATCGCAGAGGCGCGGATCTCGACTTTGCCAAATTGTGCTGCCGGACATTTGCCAGCCCATTCGATCGCAGCATCAAGGTCAGGCACGTCAATCACAAAGAACCCGCCTAGCGTCTCTTTGGTTTCGGCAAATGGTCCGTCTTGGACTTTGACAGACCCGCTTGCAGCACTTAACGTTGTCGCCGTTTCGACGCCTTGGAGCCAATCTGTATCTACGAAAACGCCTGCTTGTTGCAGTGCGCCGATGTAGGCACCGTAGACTTCTTTCTGGGCGACCCAATCCTCGGGTGTCATGTCCGCAAAATCGGCAGGGTTGGAGTAAAGCAAAAATGTATATACACAGAGTCCTCGAGCACCCGACTTTTGACGGGTTGACGTCTGACCGTAGAACGATTCAGCTAACCGCATGATCCG
>NZ_MLCB01000039.1 GCF_001890925.1 Planktotalea frisia | reverse complement strand
ATAAAGAATATGAAATCCAAACCCGCAAACTCTCGTTATGAATGAGGGAGCCTAGGGGGGCAGGTCACAAGCCCTAGGATGCGTTTGAGGTGAGCAAAGAGCATTTCTACCTTCTTTCGAAGTCGCATTGAGACGACGTACTGCTTGGTCTTGGCAATGTTGCGTGCAACTTGGCGGGCGTCTTCATGTTCTTCGCGGGTGATCTTGCGCGCATCCGCTTTTGGGCAACATTTCATTTTTGACGGGCAGACCTGACAAGTGTGTTTCAAAGCTTTGTACTTAGCGACACTGCTGCAATCGCCGGGTTATGTGGCACATGGAACGCTGACACTGGGTGATACCGATCTGCGCAAGCTCAAACCTGCTGAAGCACACAAAGTACGCGGCGATCGTATTTCGATGATCTTTCAGGATCCGCAAACCAGCTTGAACCCATTGATGACCATTGAGCTTCAGTTGATCGAAACCATCCAAACCCACTCCGATTCTAGTAAGAACGAGGCACGCAAACGCGCAGTCGATTTGCTTGAGGAAATAGGAATAAAAAACGCGGCTCAACGGATCAAGGCCTACCCACATCAGTTCTCAGGAGGTATGCGCCAACGCGTGGTTATCGCGCTGGCCATAAGCACTGATCCCAAGTTGATCATCGCGGATGAGGCGAGAACGGCACTCGATGTGGCCGTGCAATCGCAAGTCCTCGACTTGATCCAGCGATTGGCGAAAGAGCGCCAGATCGCTTTCATGCTGATCACCCATGGCATTGGGGTAATCGCGCAAGTGGCTGACCGCGTAACCGTGATGCGCAAAGGGCGCGTGATGGAAACGGGCGACACAGCTCAAGTCTTGGGCACACCCCAGCATCGCTATACACAACAGCTCATGGATGCTGTTCCACCACTAGATCGCCAGATTGAGCGCTTTCGCGTGCCAGATGCTGATGAAACTGCCACGAGCTTGGGCAATCTGGCGGAAGATTGGCTGCTGGAGGGCACACAGCAAGCTCCGACAGGGCTGTCATTGCAAAATCTGACCGTAAAGTTTGCTGGCCAACGCACGTCGCTCTTTCGCAAACCACCGCCCTATATCGCGCTGGATGATGTTACTTTGACTGTCAAACCGGGCTCTACAATGGGGCTCGTTGGCGAAAGCGGGTCTGGCAAATCGACGCTCGCCAAAGCCATCACAGGATTGGTTACCCCAAGCGGTGGCACAATGGAGCTCGGCGGTGCTGCGCTGCCTTTTGGCAAGTCCCGCAATCGCCATCACCCGTCGCGGCAATTGATCCAAATGGTCTTTCAAGATCCGTATTCCAGCCTGAATTCACGCCACAGGATAGGGGATATTTTGACAGAGCCGTTGTGGTTCTACGGTTTTGTCAAAGACGCGCGGGCACGTGAGACATTAGCGGCCTCAATGCTATCGCTCGTTGGAATGCAGCCTGATGCGATCACGAAATACCCGCATCAATTCTCGGGTGGCCAGCGCCAACGCATCGCTGTTGCGCGCGCATTGTTAGCGCGCCCGCGCTTTTTGATCTGTGATGAGCCGACGTCAGCTTTGGATGTCTCCATTCAGGCAGAAATCTTGAATCTGTTAAAAGATCTGCAAGCCAAGTTTGGCCTGACCATCCTGTTTATCAGTCATAACCTCGCTGTTGTGCGGCAAATGGCAGATGACACCGCCGTGCTGCGCAACGGCAAGGTCGAAGAAGTTGGCGAAACAAAATCGCTCTATACAGCGCCGCAAGCGGCCTACACGAGATCGCTGCTGGCTCTTACGCCAGTGATGCTGACATCATGGCAAACGTAAGCCATGATGAAGCTCTTAGGTTACGACACGATCGACACGCTTAAGGTGTTGATAATCCTCATGGAAACGGATGTAGAATTTGACTTCATTCCAGTCAATATTCGGGCTGGCGAACAACATACCTCGGATTTTCTCACCATCAATCCAGCAAGAAAAGTCCCGGTGTTGAGTGACGGCCACCAACACCAAACGCAATCCAATGCGATACTGCTCAGCTTAGCCAAAAGGACAGGCTGGGGACTTCCAAACGACACAAGTGAATACAACCATCTGATTGCGTGGCTCTTTTATCAAGCTTCAACGCAGGGACCGCATTTTGGGCAGGTCGAGTACTGGTCCGGTCATGCAAGTTCGCCCAACCCTGAGGCGTTGGCCCATTATCGCTCACCTGCAAGTCGCTCAATCGAATATTTCAACGCACAAATGGAGGGCAAACACTTCATCGGCGGTGACAATTACACGATTGCTGACATTGCACTTTTCCCATGACTGGGCGTTCACGATCATCTTGGTCTATCGCTCGCTGAGGCGAACAACGTCGCGCATTGGATCAAACGAATTAGGGTAAGGCGCGCCACGGCGAAAGCGCTTGCTTTCTTCCGAGCGAATTCAATGTACGTGACGCGTTAACCTTCTCGTAAATGTGACTTTTCAACAAGCCTCTCAGAATGCCATTCCGCCCCACTTCTTTATAAGGCCAGCGTCTGCCTGGCACCTAGATGATCTCATCCTCGTCAAAAAGCGGTGCCTCTTCCAGTTGCGTGGCAAGGTCATCCACCGCAGCTTCGGCAATATCGGCTGATTTCACAGCTGCAATATGAAACAACGCGTCGCCTTCATGCACGATCGGCATCACAGCGCGTCCCACGATGATCCCAGAATAGCGCGTCGCAACTTCAGTTTCATCGTCGCCAAACGGATCAGAAATTGCGGCGACAATTTCACCGTCTTCAACGAGATCGCCCTCACTTTTAAACATCCGCAACAGCCCGCCCACAGGCGCGCGCAGCCAGTTGCTGTTCGAGCACAAAATTGAATTCGCCTTGGGCTTGGCGATGCCAGCCACTCGAAGCATCTCGATATCCTTTAAGACTCGCAGAATTCCCGCCACCCCTGCCCGTACAGACATCTCGTCAAACCGCATGCCCTCGCCAGCTTCGTAGAGCAGCACATCGACTCCAATCTTTTTGGCCTCTTGGCGCAAGCTGCCATCGCGCAACGCGCTTGTCAGGATGACAGGAGCACCAAAGACTTGCGCCAATTTCAATGTCTTAGCATTGCTTGCTGAAACGCGCATTTGCGGCAAGTTCATCCGGTTAATTGCCGCCGAATGAAGATCAATTCCCAAAGAGCAACGCGACACGATTTCTTCCATAAAAATATGGGCAAGGCGCGACGCCAAAGAGCCATTAGGCGAGCCAGGAAAACAGCGGTTGAGATCACGACGGTCAGGCAAATACCGCGAGTGATTGAGAAATCCAAAGGTGTTCACGATAGGCACGACGATCAAGGTGCCTTGCAACGACTTCAGGTTCTTGGTGCGCAACAAGCGCCGCACGATTTCGACGCCAATAACCTCGTCACCGTGGATGCCCGCACTAACAAACATCGTCGGACCATCCCGACGGCCATGAATGATATGCGCCGAGAGGGTGACAGGTGTATGGTCTGACAAAGTGCTGACCGGAATGTTGACCGTCTTACGGGTTCCGGCTTCGATACGTTCGCCTGCGATCTCGAAACTAGCGCGCTTGTTGGTCATCCCTTGCCTTTCGTTTTGGTCGCGTTGGGCTTGGCGTGCTTTTCCATGTATTCAATAATCTTGCCCGCGATATCGAGACCCGTCGCCTTTTCAACGCCCTCCAAACCGGGCGATGAGTTCACTTCCATCACAACAGGCCCGTGGTTGGCGCGCAGCATATCAACTCCGCACACGTTGAGACCCATGGCCTTGGCCGATCGAATAGCTGTCGAGCGTTCTTCTGGCGAGAGCTTGATCACTTCAGCCGTTCCGCCGCGATGCAAGTTAGAGCGAAAGTCACCCTGAGCGCCGGTGCGTTTCATTGAGGCGACGACTTTGCCACCAACGACAATCGCACGGATATCCGAACCGCCCGCTTCTTTGATAAATTCTTGCAGCAAGATGTTAACCCCTGCCCCGCGAAATGCTTCGACCACCGATTTAGCAGAGCGTTTGGTATCCGCGAGAACGACACCGATCCCTTGCGTGCCTTCTAGCAATTTGATGACAACAGGCGCACCGCCCGCAAGTTCAAGCACTTCTTCGGTTTGTTTAGGATCATGAGCGAATGTTGTGACAGGCAGGCCAATCCCGTCGCGTGCGAGCAACTGCATAGAGCGCAGTTTATCGCGAGATCGTCCAATCGCCACGCTTTCATTAAGCGGATAAACACCCTGCATCTCGAACTGTCGCAGCACGGCCATGCCGTAAAATGTGATGGATGCTCCGATGCGCGGAATGACAGCGTCGTAGCCGACAAGCTTTTCGCCGTTGTAATACACTTCGGGTCTGCGCGAGGCGATATTCATGTAACACCGCAGAGTGTTGATGATATCGAGCGTATGCCCGCGCTCTTCCGCCGCGGATTTCAGGCGTTTATGGGTATAAAGTTCAGCATTACGGGCAAGCATCGCAATCTTCATGGCTTTGATCCTTCAAAAGATGGTTTGGCGCTAACAAGGTAAGATTGCCCGGGATGGACGACGATGTTCCTGTTTCGCAAGGCTCTGCGTCCCAGTATCAGAGGAAAGCGCATTGTTCCCCTATCCGTGAGAGAAATGTCAATTTTCCACTTGCGGCCCGCAAGCACCATAGGTGTGCGAATGACAATGCGCGTTTCCGGCTGGCCGCTCGTGTTGGTGATATCGCGTTTGGTGAAAACTGGAAACTCGCACATCCGTTGGGAAGAGCCGGGCACATCAGGGCTACGAAACCGCACCCATTTGACATCATCCTTGTGGAAAACAGTGATGTCATCGGCATGAAGTGCTGTCGTCTTGGCCCCTGTGTCGACTTTCACCGCAAACTCATTCAGGCCAAGTTCTGGCAGGCTGATGCATTCATGCCAACCAATTACGCAAAGCGACTGTGACAACGGTTGCGGATTATTTTTCATGGATTTGATTTCTACAGATAGAGAAAGGAGCTACCACAGTGCGCTATCTCACACTAAGATACCAGAACAACTCAATCGGCAGCATAAGAATTGAAGATCGAACCGTATACCGTTTCTGTGCGACAAAGTCGCGCAATTTAAATGAAATTGTCAGCAGCCTAGCGATGCGACACACCTGAAGATCGTCAGCGAAAGTGCCCGACCAGCACATTAAACACTCTGGTCAAGCGCCGTTTTATATGGCGCTATGGTCGCCGTAGCAATCACCCAATTCGAAAGCACCACATGGCATTTAAAACAGCAATCATCGGTTTGGGTATTATGGGACAACGTATGTTGGAGCATATGTCGCAACACCCTGATTTCAGTGTCAGCGCGGTTTGGGACCCTGATCAAACAGCTTGTGTTGAAGCCCACGCATTAGCCCCCGCATCCAAAATCGCGCAAAGCGCCGAAGACGCGATTGCAGATGCAGATCTTGTGTACCTCGCTTGCCCGCCTGCTCCCCGAAAAGCCTACGCGCTTGCTGCTGCCGAGCAAGGCAAAGCTGTTTTCTTGGAAAAGCCATTGGGCGTCGATGTGGCCGAGAGCCGCGATTTGGTACAACAACTCACCGCCTCAGGCGTGCCCGCGGCTGTGAACTTTACCCAAGCCGCAGGCGCCGCTTTACATGACATTTCAAATGCAGTCGCAGCTGGGGACCTTGGTCAACTCATGGGCGTTGACATCATCGTAACCTATGCAAATTGGCCGCGCGATTGGCAAAGGGCGGCGGACTGGCTTCGCTTTCGCGACGAAGGCGGCATGACGCGTGAAGTCATTTCGCATTTCTTGTTCTTTAGCGAACGTATTCTCGGGCCGTTGGAACTGGTTTGGACACAACCGTCTTACCCAACACAATTAGACCTTTGCGAAACCCATGTTTCGGCGCGTTTGCTCAATTCAAACGGCCTCCCTGTGACGATAATGGGCAGCGTCGGTGGTGCACAGCCTGACAGACAAGAAGTGACCATCAAGGGTGCAAAAACAAGCAGGCGCATTTCCAATTTTTCAAATGATGCCGTCTCATCGGGCGGTGAATTCACCCCCGTCGGAGAGTCTCCAGCCGACCCAAGAGCAACCAGCTTAAAGGCGCAACTAGACGAACTTGTGCTTTGTTTGGAGGGCAAGCCAAACCGCTTGGCCACCTTGGATGAAGCGCTGAGAGTACAGGTCTTGATCGAGAGCATTCTGGACAACAGCACAGCGAACTGAGGGGCAGACTATGACATATCAGGCTTTGAGTGCATCGCTAGAAACTTGCCATTGGGGGTTTTTCGACGCGACGCTCGCACCAGTGGTGACGATAGCAAGCGGTAGCGAGATTACGATAGATACGATCTCAGGCGGTCCACAAAATCTACCGGGCGAAGGCTTTCATATCCCTCCAGAGCTCCTTGATCTGCACGCCGCAGGCGTTCCTGCGATGCCCGGTCACATCCTGACTGGACCCGTCGCTGTTGAGGGGGCGTTGCCCGGCGATGTCTTGCAGGTCGACATATTAGACGTTTCACTGCGACAGGATTGGGGATTTAACTACCTCTGTCCTTTGAAAGGAACCCTGCCGGATGACTTCCCGAACCACCATCACACGATTATTCCGCTCGATGCAAAACGCGGCGTCGCCACGTTACCTTGGGGGTTGGAACTAGACCTTGCGCCGTTCTTTGGTGTGATGGCTGTCGCGCCGCCCCCGACTTGGGGCCGCATCTCGACGATTGAACCAAGGGTCCACGGCGGCAACATCGATAACAAGGAACTTGTCGCAGGTACGACGCTCTACCTACCTGTTTTTGCCGAGGGTGCATTGTTTTCCTGTGGCGACGGGCACGGCGTGCAAGGCGATGGTGAAGTGTGCGTCACCGCGATTGAAACTGCACTTCAAGGCAAGTTTCGCCTTACGGTCCTGAAAAACAAAGAACTGACTTACCCCCAAGCGGAAACCAAAACCCACTACATCACAATGGGCATGGCTGCTGATCTTGAGCGCTGCGTAGAACGCGCTTTGCGCGATATGATTGACTTGGTGTCTGAACGTGCAGGCATCAGTCGAGAAGAGGCTTACATGCTGTGTAGTTTGGCGGGTGATTTGCGGATCACACAAACGGTCAATCGCGAAAAAGGCGTGCATATGATGATGGCGAAAAACTTGATTGATGCGCGATATACACAGAGTCCTCGAGCACCCGACTTTTGACGGGTTGACGTCTGACCGTAGAACGATTCAGCTAACCGCATGATCCG
>NZ_MLCB01000038.1 GCF_001890925.1 Planktotalea frisia | reverse complement strand
CAACTCATGCAAGAACAGGCACTGCCCTAAATGTCAGGGGCCCGCAGCCCGAGACTGGATGGCCGCGCGTTCAGAAGATTTGCTACCGGTGGAATACTTCCACTTGGTCTTCACGCTGCCAGCCGAGATCGCACGCATCGCCTACTGGAATAAGCGCGCTGTCTATGGCCTGCTCTTCCGCGTGTCAGCGAAGACAGTGACCACCATCGCCGACGATCCTAAGCGCATGGGCGCGCGGGTCGGTATGACCAGCGTGCTGCACACATGGGGATCGGCACTGACCCATCATCCTCACGTCCACATGATCGTGCCGGGCGGTGGGTTGTCGAAAGACGGCAACCGCTGGGTCGCGTGCAAGCCTGGGTTCTTTCTGCATGTGCGGGTTTTATCCCGACTGTTTCGACGCTTGTTTATCGAAGGGTTGCTGGCTCTGCATTGTGAAGGAGACCTCAACTTCTTTGGTGATTTAGCTGGGCTATCAGAACCGCAGGCTTTTGCTGCGTATTTGACCCCGCTGCGCAAAAACGAATGGGTCGTTTACGCCAAACCACCCTTCGGTGGCCCCGAGGCTGTGCTGGCCTATCTCAGTCGCTACACACACCGTGTCGCCATCTCAAACAGCCGCATCGTCAGCGCCGATGCCACCACTGTTGCGTTCAGATGGAAAGACTATCGCATCAAGAATGGAGAGCGCCAAAAGGTGATGCGGCTGGCGACGCCCGAGTTCATCCGCCGCTTTCTGATCCATGTGCTTCCGGACGGGTTCCACCGCATCCGCCATTACGGATTGCTTGCAAGCGCGACCCGCAAGGCCAACATCGCAAAGGCCCGCGCGTTACTTGGGGCAGAACCGGTCAAAAACGAAGATCCGCCAACCGCAGAGATCATCCCACTTACGCTCCGCGAACCATGCCCCGATTGCGGTGGCCAGATGCGCATCATCGAGATCTTCAGGCGGGGGCAAAAGCCACAGACCCGTGCGCCACCACGAAAGGCCGCTGCATGACGAGATGTCCGTCAAAATGGATAACACCCGCTCCCTTATGCGCCTCATTCGGGTGGAGCATTCTGCTGCGCCGAGCGAACCGAAGCACGGAAAACGTACCGATGCTGACCGTTATCAACGCCAAAATCATATCACCCATGACCTCTGAGCCCCCTCAAATGCATTCGACAGACACGTCAAGGCCCAAACAAACCTACAGCGGCCTCGCACTTTCCCCATAGGTCACAACCCAGCATCCCACGGCTTCCTCCTTGAGAGGTTTGTCAACGCGGGCCACAGTCAGTCCCTCGCCGAAACCTCGCGCACTGGCCCGCATCGAAAAACCTTCATCAC
>NZ_MLCB01000037.1 GCF_001890925.1 Planktotalea frisia | reverse complement strand
TGACCAGATCGCTGCATGACCAACAATCCTCAAACACCAGATTTGACAATAACTCCTAAGCAACTGCTCAAATTGGGATACCGCTTCAACGCTGGAAGAAAGCGCTCGCCTAAGGAGTTACTCAGATCGATAGGTTTGCCTAAAATTGGAAATTTCGGGCTTGATGAAGCCAGCAAGCTGTCACGACGTACAAGAAAGTTGTAGTTGTCATCGGCTGCACATGTCTGCGAACTAAACGTCAAGAAAAGTAAACACATGAGAAAGTTTTGCATCGAATAACCTAACTAAGTACATACTTTACGGAGTGAAAATCTCTGCGCTTTGAACTAGAATATGTATGTGTCATTAATCAACCCGAGCGTGCATCACATAACACCCGTTAAACGATGTTCGGAAATTGTGTTGCTGAGGTAAGTCGCGCGAAAGTTGTTAACCAACCCACTCCCGCACAACCTCAGCCACTTCACGCGCCTTCTGATGCAAAACCCAATGATCTGCGCCTTCAATCTCCACCACGGTCAGATCATTCGCGAACGCGTCTAATCCTTCACGCGACATGGGCAAGAGCGCCGTATCCTCTATCCCCCAGGTCAACAAATGTGGGCACGTCACCTGCAAGCGCGACACGTCCATCGGTGCCAACGCGACTGTCTCACCCGGATCAGCCACCACCAAAGTGGACGCGCGGTACCAGTTGATCATCGCTTTCAAACGGCCCGTGCGACCCCACTCGGTTTTATACTCTGCGAGCTTCTCGCCAGAGAGCCAGCTCAAATCCATATGCGCTGAGAAAAGCTGCAAAAGCTTGCCAAAATCATCGCGGGCCAGATAGTCCTCTGATCCTGCGCGGCGCAAAGCGTTGATATATTGCGACGCCTCTGACTGCGCGCCACCCGCCGCCATCGCCCGCTGAAATGGTACAGGATGCACGCCATTCGCGATGATCAAACGCGACACCAAATCAGGAAAGAACATCGCCAAACCGTAGGCAACCGAGGCTCCCCAATCATGGCCCATCACCGTGACAGGCGCACCCAACTCGCGCGCCAAAGCCGCCATGTCAGACGCCAAAACACCCGTGCGGTAGTTCTCGACGCCCTCAGGACAATAGCTTTGCCCATAGCCGCGTTGATCAGGGGCTACACAGTAGAATTGATCTTGCAGTTCCAGCGCCAACTCTTCCCAAGCCCCTGAATACTCAGGAAAACCATGAAGCATCAGGAGTGGGGGCAAAGATGGATCGCCCCATGTGCGTGCGAAGAATGTTTCACCGTTTAAAGTAAACCAACGCTCTTCCATGGGGCGCTCCTTTTCTTAAAGCTTCGTTACAACCTTAGTTGCCGGCATCCAACGTCTCGAACTTGAGACCTGCCGCCGTGCGCGCTGGGAAACCTTCCCAATAGGTGTGCTCGTCAGTTGGTTTGCCTGCATCGTCCAGCTTGGTAACACCTTCGGCTGCGTTCTCGATCAGCTCAAGATATGCCGCTTTGCTCTCGTCACCCTTTAGATGCATATCCATGAACGCCGTCGCGAAGTGCTGCGCAATATTGTTCATGCGGGTGTTGTCCCAAACCGCGTCCGCATAGTGCTCGAAGGGTGCGAAATCCATGCCCTCGACCATCTGGTAACCCTCTTTGGGCGATGGCATTGGGGCGGCCGCATTGTGGTTCGCGTTCTCGAAGGTGAGTAGGTGACGCTTGGTGCCTGTCGTCTCCGTAAAGATTGCTCGCAGTGCGGAATAGACCGACACGTCATCCACAGAGCCTGCCATCAACATCAACGGCTTGCTGAAACCCGCGAGACCACCTTCAGACCAGAACCCTGTGTTCTTGCCCCAAGGCGCGATAGAGATGATCGCTTTGACCTTGTCATTGGGCATGTTCGCGTGGCTCTCGGAACCTTCCAAGTGACGCGTCAGCAGACCATTCGGCGTGCCCCACGGATACTCAGTCGAGGCTTGCGTGACACCCGCGCCGCCATAAATCAGCGCGCCGTAGCCGCCCATGGAATAACCGATCACACCAACCGTATCGCCGTCGATGATGGCCGCAAGGTCGGAAGAGACACTGCTAAAGTCAGAAAACGTTTCAACCACAAAATCCTGATCCAAAGGACGGTTCAACAAGGTCGAGCCAAACGCATTCTGATCTGCATAGGTGCTGTCCGTGTGATCGATCGAGACCGTCACATAGCCTTTAGAGGCCAAGTTTTCCCCCAAATGCGCCATCAAGAACCTGTTGCCCGGATAGCCATGCGAAATTACGATCAACGGGAATTTTCCCTCCGCCGCAGGGGCGGCATCGCGCACCGCTTGGCCCTCAAGCGCCACTTGAACAGAGGCCGCGCGCAGGTTCACCCCTTCATAGGTGCCGCCCGCTTCCACGCCATCCGCCGCCGGATACCAAACCTCGACCGTCAAAGGGCGATCATAGGTCGGGGCGTTCTCAGCCGTGGTGTTCACGATGTCGATCTGGCCGGGGTTCACCAACTCAAAGCTACGCACGCCCACGACATGTTCGCCATAAGCGGACAACGCAGGTGCGTCAGGACGGATCGTATCAATGCGGTTTTCTGCCATCGCAGGCCCTACCGTAAGAACAACCGCAGCGGCGGCCAATGCATGTCTCATAATCTAACTCCCAAAATCTTGTTATTGGGATATCGTGACGTGGTCCCAAGATGGGTCAAGCAATACGCTACGGAAGTTGTGTTTTTCCCGCCGCCCTACAGAAACGTGCGCAGGTCATCCATGACAGGTTCGAACTGTGCAAAACTCTGCTCAATCGCCCCAACCAAATCGCTGCTGGCTTTGCTGCCAATATCGTTCCAAAGCACCAGCGATTTGCGGCGCAACAACTCTGCGCGCGGATGATCATTGCCAAAAGGCGAGGGGACGCGCTTTAATTCGGGCTTGCCATAGGTCGCGCCTGCACTCACCGCGGCGTCGAGACGCGTTTGCAGTGCATCGCCTTCACGCTCAGAGACCCAGGCGCGCCATGCGGTTTGCTGCGCCTTGTCGAAATTCATCAAACCAGCGCCCGTGCGTACATATTCTCCAGCGATCCCAAAGAAATAAATAGGCTGCGTCCCATTTCCTTGCGGGCTCCACATCATGTGCAAATGCGTGCTGTAGGGCGTTTTGTCTTTGGAAAAGCGCACGTCGCGATTGGCGCGAAACAGTTTGGTCGTGACTGTCTGATCCAGCAGTCCGCCCAGTTTTGGCGCAATCGTATCCAACAGCAGCTTTGCAGGCTTTTTCAACAGCGTTTCATAGCGGGATTTATTTTCTGTAAACCACTCGCGGTTATTGTTCTGCGCAAGTTCGCCGTAGAACGCGCGCGCATCGGATATCAACGTCTCGAAAGGTTGGCTCATTTAGGTGCTCGCTCTTTGGGGTACAATAATTGTTAAAACGACGCTTGCCGCCTTTGCGCGCTTGGGTCAATGCTAAGGCGATGAACACGGACGCTAAATCACCTCAAATGCCCAAAAGCCAGCACGCCAAAGCGATCTTGTCGCTGGGTTTGCCATTGATTGGTGGGCATCTGGCGCAGTTTTCCATTGGCTTGACCGATACAATCATGATGGGTTGGTATTCTGTCGAAGGATTGGCGGCGGTCACGCTCGCCAGCACGTTCTTTTTCGTGCTCTTCATTTTTGGCTCTGGCTTTGCGCAAGCTGTCATGCCGCTGGTCGCAAGCCAGTTCGCGGAAAATGACGAAGTCCAAATGCGCCGCACGACCCGGATGGGTTTGTGGATGTCATTCGTTTTCGCAATCGCTGTAATGCCGATGTTCTATTTCTCGGAGTTTTTGCTACTGGCTCTCGGTCAAACCCCTGAACTCTCTTCAGAGGCCCAAGGTTATCTGCGTATTGCTGGTTGGGGCGTTATTCCCGCACTTGGCGTTATGGTGCTGAAATCCTACCTCGCCGCGCTTGAGCGTACGCAGGTCGTGCTATGGGTGACCCTTGTGGCGATGGTGGTAAACGGGTTCGCCAACTATGCGCTGATCTTTGGCAACTGGGGCGCGCCCGAATTGGGCTTGCGCGGCTCTGCGATTGCCTCTCTCGGCGTACAAATTCTGTCGCTTTTGGTGATTGCGGGCTACGTGCTTTGGGCGCTGCCGCAACAAAGAATCTTTGCACGGCTGTGGAAACCCGATTGGGATGCGTTCTTCCTTGTGGGCCGTTTAGGCGTGCCCATTGGCTTTACCATCCTTGCAGAGGTGGGTCTGTTCGCGACGTCGACACTCATGATGGGGTGGCTCGGCACCAACCAACTCGCAGCGCACGGCGTAGCACTACAACTGGCAAGCCTGACATTCATGATCCACCTTGGCCTGTCGAACGCGGCAACCGTGCGTTCTGGCAATGCGCTGGGGCGCAAAGACCCAGACCACCTGATGCGCGGTGCAAAAGTGGTTATCGCCATGTCGCTTCTGATTGCGGCACTCACGATTGTTGTCTTCGTGCTGATCCCTGATCCGCTCATTTCGGTGTTCCTCGACAAGGACGAACCCAACCGCGCAGAGATCATGGCCATCGGCGCCGTCCTGCTCTTGATGGCTGGCATATTCCAAATGGTCGATGCCGCCCAAGTTATGGCTTTGGGTCTGTTGCGCGGTCTAAGGGATACCAAAGTCCCGATGAGCTTTGCTGTTTTCAGCTATTGGGTAATTGGCGTGCCGTGCAGTTATGTGCTTGGCTTTGTCTTTGAATATGAAGGGGTTGGCGTCTGGGGTGGCTTGGTCGTCGGTCTCGCTGTTGCTGCGGTCCTTATGACAGAACGCTTTTTTCGCTTGGGGCCATCGCTGGCCGTCAAAGGCGCTTAGCGATCTTTCATCAAACGATCCGCTTTCTTGCGCACTAAAACAGAGCGCAAGTCATGCATCGCTAATAGCAGATCATCCGTCACCGCCTCTAACTGCTCTTCCGTGGCCTTTGCCTGCGCCCACTGTGTCGTCAGGTTAAGATAATCCACCGCGCGGTAAATGTCGTCGATGTCGCGCTCTGCCAGAAGGGCCGTACGCTCCGCCATCCACTCATGGATTACTTCAAGATCGCGCTCGTTTAGAACGCGATCCCCTTGTGGCTTTATCTCGCCATTGCGGATGTTAACGACCGCGATCTGGTCCATCTCGATACGACGTTGACGGTTTTCCGTATCGACACGAAACACGAGCGCGCCGTTCTCGCGCACTCGAAAATAATAATCAGGTAATTGACCAGACATACGACCCTACTAATTCAACCCACTTATGTGAGCGTAGTACAGAATGTCTGGATGCGTTTGCAGGCTTGTGTCAATGCCTCATCTGACGTGGCGTAGCTGACGCGGAAATTAGGTGAAAGTCCGAAGGCTGCACCAAACACCACCGCGACGCCTGTGTCTTCTAGCAATTTCGTCGCGAAAATCTCGTCATTTTCGATGACAGTACCGTCAGGCGTGCTTTTGCCGATCAACCCGCCAATCGAAGGGTAAACGTAAAATGCGCCCTCGGGCACAGGGCAGGTCATTCCCTCAATCGCGCTCAGCATCTCAACGACAAGGTTGCGGCGACGTACGAACATCTTGTTGTTCTCGACCAGGAAATCCTGCGGGCCGTTCAACGCCTCAACCGCGGCCCATTGGCTAATTGTGCAAGGGTTGGAGGTGCTCTGGCTCTGGATCTTGCGCATTGCACCGATCAACTCTTTGGGGCCCGCTGCGTAGCCAATGCGCCATCCCGTCATCGCATAAGCCTTAGACACGCCATTACAGGTCAACGTGCGCTCATAAAGGCGCGGCTCAATCTGGGCAGGGGTGAAGAATTCGAAATCATCATACATCAGATGCTCATACATATCGTCCGTCATCACCCAAACATGGGGGTGACGCATCAACACATCTGTCAGTTCTTTCAGCTCTTCTCGGTTATATCCCGCGCCTGTTGGATTGGACGGCGAGTTAAAGATGAACCACTTTGTTTTGGGGGTAATCGCGGCCTCTAACTGATCCGCTGTCAGTTTGTAATTCGTTTGCGACGACGCCGTTGCAATCACAGGCGTGCCGCCCGCGAGCAGCACCATATCAGGATAGCTCACCCAGTAAGGGGCGGCGATCACCACCTCGTCGCCGGGGTTCATAGTTGCCATCAGCGCATTATAGAGGATCTGCTTGCCGCCCGTGCCGACCGACACCTGATCCGGCGTATAGCTTAGTTCATTGTCGCGCAGAAACTTCGCACAAATCGCTTGCTTCAGCTCAATGATCCCGTCCACTGCGGTGTATTTCGTCTTGCCCGCATCCATCGCACGCGCAGCCGCGTCCTTGATGTTCTGGGGCGTGTCAAAGTCTGGCTCACCCGCGCCAAGTCCAATCACGTCATGTCCAGCGGCCTTCAACTCTTGCGCTTTTGCCGTAACTGCGATCGTGGGGGATGGTTTGACGCGTGAGAGTGTCGCAGAAAGGAAAGTCATGGTGCGCTCCGAATTGTAATTTAGCCTTGTCCCTCTTAGGATGAGGCGCGCGCGCAAGCAAGCGTTCTGAAACAATCTGATAAGGCGAAGCTAAATGGATGATATCGACGCTCTGAACGCGAAACCAATCACCAACGATGATATGGCGGCGGATGACTGGTATGGGCCGGATGCAGCAACCTTTGGGGATCGCCTCGCAGCTGCGCGTGACAACGCCAAAATGACCCAAGCTCAGATGGCACGTCGTCTCGGGATCAAGGCGAGCACCCTGAAAGCATGGGAGCAAGACCTCTCCGAGCCGCGCGCCAATCACCTCTCTATTATGGCGGGTGTGTTGAACGTCTCTATGATGTGGTTGATGAACGGCGAAGGCGAGGGTCTCGATGCGCCCAATGCTGACGGACCAGTGAGCGAGGCCGACCTTGGTGAGTTGTTGCGAGACATGCGTGATTTGCGTGTGACAATCAGCCAATCTGCCGAACAATTGGGCCGTTTGGAAAAGCGTTTGCGCGGCGCGTTGAAGTCCAGATGACGCAAGAATCATCTGAATCCCGCATCAAACGCCTCAAAATGCGCTCCATGCGGCGCGGCATCAAAGAGATGGATATCATTCTGTCCGCCTATGCCGACGGTCATCTTACGCGTATGTCAGAAGCTCAAATCACCCTCTATGATGCTCTTTTAGAAGAGAATGATCAGGATTTGTACTCTTGGGTGACAGGTCAAACCAAGCCGCCTGAACGCTTTGAAGCAATGTTGTCTCAAATTGCGCAGACATTTCAAAACTGATTGGTTTCCAACTTTAACGGAATATTTGCAAATTTGTCTCATCTTCCTCCGTGAGCAGTATATCGGAGAAACGAATGAGCATGCACAGTCTTGTCGAACCAGAGTTGAAAACAGGTTCGGATAAAGGGTTTATTACAGGTTATCTAGAGGCGCTCGCGCTGGTTGAACGATTGCACAGGCTTTTGCTTGATGTGATCAAAGACGAATTCGAGCGCGTCAATATGTTAGAGATTAACGCAGTTCAGGCGCTATTGCTCTTTAACATTGGCGACAATGAAGTCACGGCAGGTGAGTTGAAATCGCGCGGTTACTATCAGGGGTCTAACGTCAGCTATAATCTTAAAAAGCTGGTCGAAATGGACTTTATGCATCACCAACGCTGCGAAATTGATCGCCGCTCCGTGAAGTGGTCCTACTAATTCGGACAGGTTTGTGGCTCAGCTAAGATGTAATCGGG
>NZ_MLCB01000036.1 GCF_001890925.1 Planktotalea frisia | reverse complement strand
TCAGACAATTTCCGCGTCATAACCCATGAAAAAATTCGGGTTTTGGGGTAGCAGCGGTATATCCAACATTTTGCGACGTAAGCCGTAGTGTTGCACATAGTCGCTGAGGAAGATTTGCAGCTGCGCATAGAGCCCAATCAATGCCCAGAGCAGCGCACCTTTGAGACCGCCCAATGCAAAGCCGGCGAGCAGACAAGCAGCCCCGCCAAGCTGGTACATTACATATGGATGCAGCCCCTGCCCTTTGTGCCGCTTACTCTCTGCCGTGTAGCCTGCTCGGTAAGAGCCGATCCAAGCGCGCCCGAAGAAACGCCAGAAACCACGTCCTTTTGGTGCAGAGACCGGATCGTTGGACGTGCCCACATGCACATGATGCACCAGCGGGTGCGCAGACGCGTGATGCCCCATGAGGATCGACATGTAGATCGCTTTGCCCAAACGGCGCAGCGGACGCGCAGAGCGATGGATCAGCTCATGTGCGTTGGGATGGCCAATCTGACCTGCGAAAAGGGACGTCGCGAAGAACAGCACGATCTTTTCAAGCAGGCTAAGCGCGTCACTCTGCGCCAGGCTATACACGACCACGCTGAGCACAACAAAATGCGCAATAGCAAGCGCGGCGCTCAAACGGTCAGACGCAGGAAATTCGCTCTCAGGGTCCGCGTTTGCGAGAAGTATCGGCGTGAGACGGTCAAAACCATAAGCGAACACTGTGATATAGATCAGCGACCGCCATACCCAGATACCACCGTACAAAGCGCCCAAAAGCAACAGCGCGACGATGCCAAAGGTGGCGAGTGTGAATTTCAGCATGATGCCGCTCCTTTAAGCGCTAGCTTGTTGGAGTATATAGCGCCTCTGCGCGCGCTTCAAAGGCACGTACGACACGTTGCATCGCCTCATTGAAGACAATACCGATGATTCCTTGTAAAATCGCGTTTTTGAACTCGAAATCCACAAAGAACTGAACGTGACAGCCGCCCCCTTCGGCGTCTTCAAACGACCAGTTGGATTTCATGTATTTGAACGGACCATCAAGATACTCTGTATCAACCTTGTGCACATCGGGATGTAACACCACGCGGCTACCGAACTTTTCGCGAAACACTTTGAAGCTGATCACCAAATCGGCCAGCATCTCTTCGCTCGTCCCTTGTAGGGTGCGCGAGCGAATGCGCGCGGCGGAACACCAAGGCAAAAACTGCGGGTAAGATGCCACATCGGCCACAAGGTCATACATCTGCTGCGCGGTGTATGGCATGTGGCGATTTTCAGAATGCGTTGGCATAGCCGCAGATTTCCCGGTAACAAACTCCCGCTGCATGTCATATGTGTGGCACCGAAAATCAAGGGGTAGCCATGTCACAGCGTCCATATGTCATTGATCAAATGATCTCGGCCAAGTCGATTGCAGCGCGGATCGAAGAGTTGAGCCATGATATCGAGGCTGAGTTCAAAGGTACGGACAAGCTGGTCGTTGTCGGGCTTTTGCGCGGATCCTTCGTGTTTATCGCAGATATTGTGCGCGAGTTGGACCTGCCTGTTGAGGTGGATTTTTTAGAAGCATCATCCTATGGGGATGGTATGGAAAGTTCACGAGAAGTACGTATTCTCAAAGACTTACGCGGCGCTATTGAAGGGCGCGATGTTCTTGTCGTCGAAGATATTGTCGACACAGGCCATACGCTGAACCATGTGACGGCGCTCTTAAAGTCGCGCAATCCCGCACGTTTGAAATCGATCGCTTTGCTCGACAAGCCAACGCGGCGCGAGGTTGATTTTCGCTCCGATTGGATCGGCTTTGAAATTCCCGATGAATTTGTCGTGGGGTACGGTATCGATTTTGCGCAGCGCAATCGCAATCTGCCGTTTATTGGCAAAGTACGATTCACTGAAGCTGACACAGAGACTGGCGAGCCGTGATTAACCCACGTCACTTTTTGCGGATGTCACGCTGGGCGCGCAATCCACCTTCTGAAAAGAAGGTGAAGTTCGTGTTTGCTATCATCTTGCTGTGTTTAGCACTGTTCTTGATAGAGCGTTATATCGGTTGGCCAGACGCGCTTAGCCCAAACAAATTCAAGCTCTAAGCCGCCGCAGCCGCCGTTTCACGAATTCGCGCGATCATCGCGGCCAGACCATTAGAACGCTGTGCGGACAAGTGATCGTTCAAACCAAGGCGTGCGAGTTCCGCTTTGGCATCTACCGCAGTGACTTCGGACACAGGCAAGTCGTTGTAAAGCATGCGTAAAACGGCAATCAATCCATTGACAATCATAGCGTCACTTTCGCCATCAAAGTGGAACACACCGTCACCGATTTTGGGGTGCAGCCACACCTGACTTGCGCAACCATCGACCTTGGTCGCAGGCACTTTCAAAGCATCCTCTAGCGGGTCCATCGCTTTGCCCTGCTCGATCACATGACGATAGCGCTCTTCCCAATCCTCAAGAAACTCGAAGTCTTCTACAATCTCTTCAAACGCGGCACTTGCCATGATGTGTCCTCTCTTCGCTTTCTCAGGAGGTAGGGGGCAATCGCACAAACGTCCAGTCTGCTCTTGTCGCTTTTCAAGCGCGCATGGATGGGATAAATCAAAAGCGAGCAAAGTGAGAGATAAAATGACAGTCCTGACATCGCGCACGCGCCCTTTTCTTTTTTGTGCTGCATTGGCCTTGGCCGGATGCGGTGGCGGGATTGCTGATAGTTGGGTGAACCCCGGCAATTGGTTTGGCCAGTCGCGCGGTCAAGCGATTGATGCGAGCGGACCAGTGAACCCGTTGATCCCGAAGCGCCGCTTGGGTCAGCGCGCGCCTGTGGAGTATAGAGGGAATGCTGTCGATCAGGTCAAATCGCTGCGGATAGAGCGCAAGCCCGGTGGTGCAATCATCAATGTGGTCGGCGTGACAGACGCAATTGGCTATTATGACGTGCGTTTGCGCGCTGAGAACGACAATAAGCCTGTCAAAGGCGTGCTGACATATACCCTAAGTGCAGAGCGCCCTGCTGACTTGCTCAACGGTACAGAAGCTGCGCGCCAAGTTGTGGCCGCGCGCTTTGTGAGTGATCAACAGCTTGAAGGTGTGCGCACGATTGTTGTGCAAGGCGCGCGCAATCAACGCAGCACGCGTCGGCGTTAAGCGGGTTTAGACTGGAACAAGAATGACGTCGTTGCCCTTGGCCGCAAGCGCAATTTCACCGTTGCAAAGTTTCAGCGCATCCTCACCGAAAACCTCATAGCGCCAGCCCTGTAGCGCACTAACATCGCGCTCCCCTGCTGCGATCGCATCGAGTTCCGACGTGGGCGCGACAAGTTTAGATGCAACGCCTGCTTGGCCAGTCTTGGTTTTCAACAGAACGCGCAAAAGATCTGCGAGCGCTGGGTTCACTTGAAGACGCTCATGCTTGCGATCAACTTTCGGGAGATTCGCATCACTGCACGTCACCCCAGCTTTAACTGACGCAAGAATGCCATCAGCAATATCGCCGCGTCTCGCTTCGCGTTGCACAAGGCGTGAGCGACCTAAGTCGTTAACATCTTTGGGCTTTGTCGCTGCAAGTTCGACCAAAGCGTCATCTTTGTAGACACGGCTGCGCGGGATGTTTCGGGTCTGCGCATAGTCTTCACGAAACCGCGCAAGTTCACGCACGATGGCCAAAAATCGCGGGCTGTTGTTACGGGTTTTCACACGTTTCCACGCATTTTCGGGCAAGGTGACGTAAGTATCGGGATTGTTGAGGATTTGCATTTCCTCATCAACCCAATGGGCGCGGCCTCGATCCTTTAGCTTTTTTGCCAAGAATTCATAGACTTGGCGCAGGTGTGTGACATCCGCTAAAGCATAGGTTTTCTGCGCATCACTTAAAGGGCGACGCGACCAATCGGTGAAGCGCGACGACTTATCCAACTCTTCCTTGGCAATTTTACGCACAAGCGTTTCATAACCCACTTGTTCGCCAAAACCGCAAACCATTGCCGCAACTTGCGTATCAAACAAAGGTGCAGGAACGACGCCTGCATCCACCTGAAATATCTCGATATCTTGGCGCGCGGCATGGAAAACTTTGACCACGTTAGGGTCTTTGAACAGCTCATAGAGCGGTTCTAGCGAAAGCCCGTCAACAAGCGGATCAACCAGACAGCCAGTGCTGTCATCAGTGCCAGGCATCGCCAGTTGCACAAGACAAAGTTTGGAATAATAGGTGCGTTCGCGTAAAAACTCAGTGTCTACAGTCACATAGGGGTGTTTTCTAGCTTCTTCGCAAAAAGTCGCTAGAGCCTCGGTCGTCGTGATTGTTAACATGCAATTTTGCCCGCCTGAGAGATATTATCAAATGCCCTACGCCAAAAATTCAATGAAATAAAGGGCTCAACGGCGCAACTTACCCAAGGGTTACAATTTACGGATGAATTGACGCAAAGCTTGCGGATAAATGCGGTGCTCTTGTTTGAGAACCCGCGCCGCGAGTGTGTCTGGCGTGTCATCCAGCCGGATTGGAACACGCGCTTGCAACAGGATCGGACCATCATCAAGCTTGGCTGTGACTTCGTGAACTGTGCATCCTGCTTCAGTGTCGCCTGCCGTAATCGCACGAGCATGGGTGTGCAAGCCTTTGTATTTAGGCAGTAATGAAGGATGGATGTTCAACATGCGCCCTTCATAGCGGTCAATAAAATGCGGTGTGAGGACACGCATGAAACCCGCAAGACAGATCACATCAGCCTTGGCAGTATCGAGTTTGGCGATCAACGCATCCTCGAACGCTTCGCGATCGGCACCGTAGGGTTTGTGATCGACAAAATCACTTTGCACGCCATGCGCTTTCGCTTTGGCCAGCCCACCGGCATCTGCGCTATTGGCGAGTACCAGCACAGGTTCAGCCGGATGGTCAGCCGCCATGCTGTCGAGCAGCTTAACCATATTGGAGCCACCGCCAGAAATCAGCACCGCAACGCGTGGTTTCAAAGCAGCGATCCTGTGTAGCGCACCTCGCCTGTGTCTCTGACGTAGCCAAGGCGTGTGACGGTTTCGCCTTCGTTTTCAAGCAATGCAACAAGAGCGTCTGCACGTGCCGCATCAACGCTCAGCACCATACCTTGACCACAGTTGAAGGTCTTGAGCATCTCTGCTTCTGCGATGCCACCCGTTTCAGCCATCCACTTGAAAACAGGGGGTAAATCCCATGCGTTGAGGTCAATCTCGATACCGTATCCATCGGGCAGAACGCGCGGAATATTCTCGGTTAAACCACCGCCGGTAATGTGCGCCAAAGCATGAACGCCACCTGCACGCACAGCCGCGAGTGCTTGCGTCACATAAAGCCGCGTTGGTGTCAAAAGCGCTTCGCCCAAGTTGCCGGTGCTAAATGGACAATCGTCGTCCCAACCGAGACCGGAAATGTCGACCAGTTTGCGCACCAATGAGTAACCATTCGAGTGCACACCATCAGACGCAAGGCCAAGCAAGACGTCGCCCACTTGCACATCAGCAGGCAGTTCTGTGCCACGCTCCATTGCGCCGACAGAGAAACCTGCAAGATCGAAATCACCATCGGGATACATGCCGGGCATCTCTGCCGTTTCACCGCCAATAAGGGCGCAGTTTGAGCGCACACAGCCTTCTGCGATGCCCTCGATAATGCGCGCAGCCGTTTCCGTTTCGAGATGACCCGTCGCGAAATAATCTAAGAAAAACAAAGGCTCTGCGCCTTGGCAGACCAGATCATTGACGCACATTGCGACCAGATCAATACCAACGCCGTCGACGTTACCAGTATCAATCGCGATACGTAACTTGGTGCCGACACCGTCTGTTGCGCCGACCAGAATAGGGTCGTTGTACCCTGCCCCCTTGAGATCAAACAACGCACCAAAGCCGCCAAGGCCAGACATAACCCCCGGGCGATTGGTGCGCTTGGCTGCGGGTTTGATCCGCTCGACCAGTGCGTTGCCTGCATCAATGTCCACGCCTGCATCCGCATAGGTGATGCCGTTTTTGCCGCTCTGATCGCTCATGGATATCTCCGAAACTTCTACTTTGCGCTTCGGGTACATTATCACACGCACCAGTGCAATCTGCATGCTTGACGCGGGTGTGACTTATGCTAATCAAAGGTTAAGGTAGGGCCTGTAGCTCAATTGGTTAGAGCAGCGTGCTCATAACGCGTTGGTTGCAGGTTCAAGTCCTGCCGGGCCTACCAAACATCATTTATTATCCTTTTATTATAGGGTGTTAGATGATTTGTTGACGAACCTTTCAGGGTGGTTCGTCAAGTTTTGTTCCGCTTTCGTGCCTGTAAGTCGCGAAAATGCTGAATCGGCCATGTCCCGCCGCCCAAACGTCTCACAGTACTTTTGAGCCATCGCCAGCGTGACGTGCCCGCTGACCGCCATGATTTCGTAGGGTGTGCCACCCGCTTCGGCGATACGGCGGCAGATTGCTTTTCGGAGGCCATGTGAGGAACACAGCGGCAAGCCCGCTTTGTCACACCACTTGCGCATGGATGTTCCAAGGCCCTTGCGAGAGCGCGCCTTGTTATGGCCCGTCTCAAGGTAGGTGAAAGTGACGGGCCTTGCTGCCAAAGCTGCTACCAAGGCCGGATGGATCGGCAAGCTGATCAGCACCCCGCTTGGGTTCTTGCTGGTCTTTTGACGGCGATATTCTATCCGCCCATCTTTGACGTTCGCTGGCCCAAGCTTCACCGCATCAACCTTCGCGGCCCCTGTGTAGAGCATCAGCGTCATGCAAATATGCGCAGGTGATCCGAGTGGATGAACCTCATAGAAACGAGCAATCTCGCCCTCGTCCCATGAGTGATACCCTTCGGACGTGGTCGCATACTTACTGACACCGAGGACAGGATTGGCGGCAACCCAATCCATCGTGACTGCGAGGTCCATCATTTGAGACAACCGTTTGAGCATCTTGTTGGCCTGCATCGGCGTTTCATGCATTTCCGCTTTGATCGCCATGACATGCCGGATTTTCATATGTGCGATGCGCTTCTTGCCGTGTTTGAGCCTTAAAGGCTCGATGACACTGCGATAATCGGCCCGTGTGCTTTCGCCGATGGTTGGAAAGTGCAGCTTGTAAAAATGCGTGACCAAATCGTCCAAAGTTCCAGCTTTGGTGCGGGAAGCCCCTGCCCCTTCACTAGACTTCGATTTCTGGCGGTTCACGGCATCCTGATACCTTTGTTCAAACTCGTCTGACCCGTAGTCAGACCCCAGTTCGGCAGTGAACCCGCGCGACCTATACCGCCAACGGCGTTTCCCGTGTCGATCCTTGTAGGAGCTTGCGCCCGGGTATTTTTCTCGTTTTTTCAATCTGCGTCCCAATCATTTATCGCTGGTGGTGAGTTCTCACTCGCAGAATGTATCGATTACATGCGCGACCATTGCCGTCGTTTGGACTGCAGGCAGTCTAGAGAAACAACTTTTAAGCCTTGGAGCTCTCGCATTTGCCGTGATTGCAGCCAATCAGCTGAGAAGGATCAAACTCGATTGCCAAGAGCTGATCTGCCGCCTTCCATCTCAAACAAAGTAGCGAGCACGGACACAATTGGTTTGGGCTAGCCGAATGCACATAAAAATTGGGCTATTTCTGCAGTAATGGTCAAAGTGCCAACAGCTGAAAAACCTAATATTCTAGTCGTTTATACGGGATGCAGCGAATGGCAATGTTCCAAGACCAGTCGTTCACGTGAGCTGCGACTAATGTCTGTGATGAAGGTTTTTCGATGCGGGCCAGTGCGCGAGGTTTCGGCGAGGGACTGAC
>NZ_MLCB01000035.1 GCF_001890925.1 Planktotalea frisia | reverse complement strand
TCGATGGTTGAGCAAACTCTACATTAAACTGAGGGAAGTTTCGGGGGGCAGGTCAGCAGCAGTGTGACGTTCTGCGGTCACTTCAGCGGTTGTTTGACGTTTCTGTTTGCCAGAGCGTTGTTTGCGCGATTTTTTCATATTCTGAGATCCCTATCTGTGCGCAGATAATGCGTTCACAAATGGGTAAATCTCTAATCACGTTTGCTTGAAATACACTTAAACAAGCGTCGCAATAATCGCCCGCAAGGTTTCGATACCGTCACCTTTTTCAGATGAGGTCATGACCACTTCGGGGAAGGCCGCAGGGTGTTTGGACAGTTCGCCGCGCACTTGATCCAGAACCTTCTCACGATCCACCAATTTCACTTTGTCGACTTTCGTAAGAACGCATTGGAACGTCACAGCGCTGCTATCGAGCAGGCTCATGATCTCATGATCTACTTTCTTAACGCCGTGCCGCGCATCAATCAGCACGAATGCGCGGCGCAAGGTTTGGCGGCCAGAAAGATATTGCTTGAGCAAACGCTGCCATTTCTCAACGATTGGCAAAGGTGCGTTCGCATAGCCGTAGCCTGGCAAGTCGACGAGATAATGGCCCTCACCGGCAGTGAAAAAGTTAATTTCCTGTGTGCGGCCGGGCGTGTTCGACGCGCGTGCAAGCGCTTTGTGGCCTGTGAGTGCATTGATTAATGTCGACTTGCCAACGTTGGAACGCCCTGCAAAGCAGACCTCCATCCGGTCCGCATCAGGCAGGCCTGACATGGCAACAACGCCTTTGACGAACTCCGTTTGACCCGCAAAAAGCAATCGGCCCTTCTCATGCGAGAACGCGTCAGGTTCTTCTGCGATCGGAAATGGAAGTTGGCTCATATCAATTCTGCCTTGTTGCCCAGCTCGATCAATCCGCCTTGGATCACTTGCGCCCGGACTGAGAAATCGCGGTGCCCAAAGCTATCCAAAGCGCCGAGCGTATCCGCGTCATGTATTCCGGTTTCGGGGTTGGATTGTGTCGAGGGGCATCGATCCGTGCGCTCAAGCGGACGCAGAATCGCACCGCCAATGCGCACATCATTGCCCATCCATTCAAACTCTTCCCAAGCGGGAAAACCATCCAGCCAAATATTTCCACGCCAACGGTGGATGGATAAATCCATTCCAAGTTTTCGCTCAACTTCACGATGCGAGGCGATATTGCAAAGCGTCACAGATGGGAAATCGCTGTCGGTCATGCCACGATTTGGCACTTTCACCATACGTGTGGATTGCGCGCGATCTGCTGGCATGATCGGGCGCACCCAATCAAGAAAACCAGCGATATCGCCATCTGGATTGAAGCTGATTGTGCCGAGCTGAGGATGCTCCAAAGTGACTATCCCAGCATCATCAAGCGTTGCTGTCATTGCCATTAGTTGTGGCACTTTGCTCACGCGATTGAAATTCGCACAAGGCACCCATTCAGACCCATCCGCTTTAGACGCTTCATGGGCAACCGCCCAAACACGATCACCGGGCATGGTTTGCCCGGCGATCAATGTTGTTGATGCGACGTCTTCACGACCATGACTTTTGATCGGATGACGCCAAAGGGATGTGACCGTCGCCATCACTCGGCTTTCGGTTTTCGCTTGAAGCCAGCTCTAATGTTGCCGAACACATCCGGTTTCACACCTTGGCTGCGCATGATAAGGTATTGCTGCGTAAAGGTGATCGTGTTGTTCGCGATCCAGTAAACCACAAGGCCACTCGCAAACGTGCCAAGCATGAACATAAAGACCCAAGGCATCCAAGCAAAGATCATCGCTTGAGTCGGATCAGTGGGCGCTGGGTTCAGTTTTTGCTGCATCCACATGGAAATACCCAAAAGGATTGGCAAAATACCAAGCGAGAAGATTGCAAGGATCGAACCGGGCTCTGGCGGCATAAAGTTGAGTAGGCCGAACAGGTTCAAAATCGATGAGGGGTCTGGCGCAGACAGGTCTTCGATCCAACCAAGCCACGGCGCGTGGCGCAGCTCTAGGGTGACGAAAATCACCTTGTAGAGCGAGAAGAAGATTGGAATCTGCAACAAGATCGGCAAACAGCCGGAAACAGGATTTACCTTTTCCTTCTTATACAGCGCCATCATCTCTTGCTGGAGCTTTTGTTTGTCGTCGCCTGCCTTCTCCTTGATCACTTCCATTTGTGGCTGCAACGCTTTCATCCGCGCCATAGAGACGTTGGATTTATACGCGAGCGGGAAGAGGATCGCTTTGATCAAAAGCGTCAGACCAATAATCGCCCAACCCATGTTGCCAATGAGCGCGTTCAGATAGTGCAGCACGGCAAAGATCGGCTTGGTCAGGAAAAAGAACCAACCCCAGTCAATGCTATCAAGGAAGCGATCAACGCCCGCCTTTTGATAGTTGCGAATGGTTTCCCATTCCTTAGCACCTGCGAACAATTGTGTATTTACAGTAGCGGTTTCACCGGGGGCAAGTTTTTGCGTCGGAAGAACTGCTTCGCTCTGGTAGATATCGCGGCGCTCGTCATATTTTGCGGTCGCTTTAAATGCACCGGGCTGTGGAATCAGGGTGGTCATCCAATATTGGTCGGTGAAGCCGATCCAACCTTGCTCTGCCACTTGTGTGACTTCCGCGCGCGCACCTTCATTCGGGTTGATGTCGAAATCGGGCATATCGGAATAGTCAATTTCGCTCAACTCGCCATCGGCCATCGCGACAAGGCCTTCGTGCAAGATGAAGAAGTTCTTCAGGTCTTGCGGCTCACCGTGCCGCGCGAGAATGCCGTATGGTGCGAGACTGACAGTCCCTGCGCCCGTGTTTTCAACGCTTTGCGTGACAGAGAACATGAAGTCCTTGTCCACGGCGATCGTACGCGTGAATTGCAATCCAATGCCATTGTCCCAGGTGAGCGTCACAGGGGAATCGACGCTTAGCGCACGGCTGCCATCAGCATTCCAAATCGTGTTCGGTCCGGGGACTTCCTCAAACGATAGACCTGCGCCCGGGGCCCAGCCATAAAGCGCATAGTAAGGGTTCGCTTGGCCGACAGGGGCCAGCAAATCAACGATGGGGGAACCCTCATCCAGGCTGACGCGATAATCTTTGAGCGCAAGCTCATCGATGCGACCACCCAAAAGCGAAATGGATCCTTTCAAACGGTCCGTCTCGATCGTGATACGCGGTGCATCTGCAATCGGTTCTGCGACTGCATTTGTTGCAGCTCCACTCGTCGCAACCTCATCGCCGGACGCGGTTGGAAGCACTGCTTGGCCTTCTGCGCTGGTGATTGCCGCGTTCGGATCAGCAGGGCTTGGCTCAGGCGGCGGGAACAAGACGAACCACACCAGTATTACAATGAAGCTGAGCGCTGTTGCGAGCATCAGATTTTTGTTTTGATCATCCATGAAACAAGGTCGCCTCGAGTTAACCGCGTTAGGCTGCGTTCAACGATGTGCGCCGCAAAAGGTCAAGTGGATTCGCCCCAAATCAGGTGCTGCTGCGACGTTGGGTTGCGCTTAGACAGCGCTTTAGCTGTTTTTTCGCCCAATTTCCGGTGCAATCAACTGACGATCTTGAAAACCTTCGATCCAATCCAGTGTCTGATCCAGAGGCATCGGTTTGGCGATCCCGTACCCTTGCACATAGCGACATCCAAGCTGCGCGAGGATCGATTGCTCGCCAAGCGTTTCGACCCCTTCAGCAAGGCAAGCAAGATCCAAACGCTCTGCCATCATCAAAATCGTCGCCACCATTTTTTGCTGTTCACTGTCCAAATCCGCCTTTGCAACGAAAGAGCGATCAATTTTCAACCTGTGCACCGGCAGACGGCGCAGCGTTGAAATAGAGGAGTGGCCAGTCCCAAAATCATCCAAATCAATCTGACACCCCATTTCCGCCAAACGCGTCACGTTACGCACGATCACATCATCAGCGTCACCAGCAATCACGCTTTCGAGGACCTCAACACAAAGTCTGTTCGGCTCAATTTCGAAGCGATCCAGATCCCAAGCGATCTTTTCATAGAGCTTTGGGTTTTCCAGATCGGTTTGTGAAAAATTTACGCCAATCGTATCGATCTTTAGATCATGAGCATCCCACGTGTGCAGGGCTTTCAAGCTTTGCGTCAGGATCAGATCGGTCAACCGTTCCATCAAGCCGTGTTGTTCAAGAACCGGCAGAACAGTCGCGGGAGAATGGATGTGACCATTATTGTCTTGCCACCGCGCTAAAGCCTCAAAGCCGGTAATCTCGCCCGTATCCGTAGAAATCTGCGGTAGGAACCACGCGACTAAGCTGGTGTCGATGTCACCATTGAGATCTTGCAAATGGAAAGAAGGTGCTTTTGCAAATTTATTGGCCTTTGACGGCGTATACGCACGAATTGAGTTTGGTCCGTTCAAAATTGCCTCACTCAAGGCGCTTTGCGCTTGTGAGAGCAAAACATGCGCGCCTTTGAAGGGTTTTTGCGCGACGGTGAAACCGACAGAGCTGCTCAGATACAGGCGATCTTCGTCAACTAACAAAGGTTCGTCAGCAATATTTTGCAAGCGGTTCGCTTGCGCAATAGCGACCTCTAAGTTCAGCTTTGAGCTGGGTGTCGCGACAATTGTCCAATGTAAGGGGCCGCTGCGAAACACGATATCACGGTTTCTCAGACAACTTGCATAGCGCATCTGCAACCTGTCTTGAATACTATTCAGACCCGCTTCGCCAAGACGGCGGGTAACATCCGCGGCGCTATCAAGCTCTAAGCAGAACAGAGCCAAACGTGCGTCTGGTGCCGCCGCAAACAACATATCGTTGATGCGATTTTCTAACTGATCTGCTTGCGCGATTTGCTGATTTTCTTTGCTCACATCATCTAACGTCTCGGTTTGCTCAAAGCCGCCAAATAGCGCCCAAAGCAAAGGCAAAGCCACGGCGATCGCGATCAAGCCGTTTTCTCCAAACATTTGATAAATGGCCCAAGACCCAGCAGGCAACAGTGTGATCGCCAAAGAGCGGCGCGCAAAACGCGACATGGAATTGAGGAAAGGGAACTTCAAATTTGTCGCTGACATAATGGCGTCCTCAAATAGAAAAAGCGTGCAAAGTGTTCCTGCCTGATGCCAAGTTCTAAGCGAGATTTCGTTAACGTCGCGCCAGAATGAATTTCAGATTTTCGATAGTTTTGAATGAGTTTCGCATCAGCCCTTTACAGACAAGGCTGATCTTTAAAGTTTTGTGCAAATTTGCAGGGTCTTGCTGCACCAGCGCTCCATTGACACCCCCCTTAAATCGGCTCAAGTCTGAGATGAAGCAAAGCTACTCGAAAGGTGCCAGCACATGTCTATTCCTCAATCCGGCGGTGGACCGATCGAGCGGCACGCACAATTGGCCGAGCATCTTGCAGAAGGGTGTCGCCCTAAGAGTGAATGGCGAATCGGCACTGAGCATGAGAAATTCGGCTACCTGACAGATACCCACGCGCCTTTGCCGTTTGAGGGGGAACGTTCAATTGTTGCTGTTCTCGAAGGACTTCGCGACCGTCATGGCTGGGCAGAGGTGCGCGAAGGCGGGCATTTGATCGGGCTAGAGAAAGACGGCGCAAATGTTTCTCTGGAACCGGGCGGTGCTTTGGAGCTTTCTGGCGCGCCATTGGAGACCATTCATGAGACCTGTGATGAGGTAAACCAACATTTACGAGAAGTGCGCGCGATCTCGGATGAAATTGGCGTTGGATTCATTGGACTTGGCGCAGCGCCTGAGTGGTCTCACGAAGAAATGCCGCTTATGCCCAAAGGCCGCTACAAGTTGATGAACAACTACATGGAAGATGTCGGTACCATGGGCACGGCGATGATGCGCCGGACCTGTACAGTTCAGGTGAACCTCGACTTCGGGTCCGAAGCCGACATGGTGCAAAAGATGCGCGTCGCTCTTGCTTTGCAACCCGTTGCGACCGCGCTTTTTGCCAATTCGCCGTTCTTTGAGGGCAAGGTGAACAATCATAAGAGCTGGCGCAGCGTGATCTGGCGAAACCTTGACAACGCGCGTACCGGTATGTTGCCCTTTGTCTTTGACGAAGGGTTCGGCTTTGAAGCCTGGGTTCAATACGCGCTCGATGTGCCGATGTATTTTGTCTATCGCGATGGCAAGTACATCAATGCTTTGGGCATGTCGTTTCGTGACTTCCTTGATGGCAAATTACCAGCACTGCCGGGGGAAACACCCACGCTGAGTGATTGGGCGGATCATTTGACCACTGCGTTCCCTGAAGCGCGTTTGAAGAAATTCATCGAGATGCGCGGTGCGGACGGTGGACCTTGGCGTCGCCTTTGTGCTCTGCCTGCGTTCTGGGTTGGATTGACCTATGATCAAACGGCTCTGGATGCGGCTTGGGACTTGGTAAAAGGGTGGGACGCAGAAACGCGCGAAGCTTTGCGGGTTGCCGCCTCTGTGGATGGTTTGCAGGCTGAAGTGAACGGGATCAAGATGCATGACCTTGCGCGCGAAGTGGTCGCAATTTCCCATGCAGGTTTGAAATCCCGCGCGTGCCCTGGTGCGGGTGGGATGGTGCCCGATGAAACGCATTTCTTGAATGCTTTGCATGAAAGCTTAGAAAGCGGGCAGGTGCCTGCGGATGAGTTGCTCGCAAAGTATCACGGCGATTGGGGTGGCGATCTGAGCAAGATCTACGGCGAATACAGCTACTAACATCTCTATTTATGTCTGTGCGTTACTATTAGTTGACCTTTGGTAAGCTTGCATGACAGTGTTTGCGCTACCGGGTTCTTATAGCTCGTGTTACCCGTTTGAAGGACGCCTAGGTGCAAAGGCTCGACAAAATAATGCTTCAAATTCATGAAGCTGAAACGAGCCAAGAGCTTTGGGATGTCGTTGCGACCTACTTTCGCAGTATTGGCGTCACGATGGCCAGTTACTACACGACCCAAACACATGGCAAAGAGCCTGTGGTGCGACGTGAAGGGTTTCCAGAGACTTGGAACTGCAAGTATCTTGAGGAAAATCTCGTTCAGATCGACCCTGTTCCTGAACTCGCTTCGCGCTCGGCCAAACCGTTTTACTGGCATGAGTTAGAGGATATTGCGCCGTCGACAGAAGACGCGCAGCGCTATCTTAGTTTGTTAAAACAAGCCAATATCGGTGATGGGTTGGTGTTCTATGTCTTTGGTCCTGCCATGCGTAACGCCTATGTTGCGCTTGGGTTTGGTCCAGAGCGCCTTGAGCTTTCATCGCAGTCCATCTGGGCGTTTCAATGTGTTGCCCAAGCAGGTCATTTGCGCGCCTGTGTGTTGCGAGCGGATGAAACGGCAGCTGTGGAGTTGTCCAAGCGTGAGCACGAGATCTTGCGCTGGCTTGCTCGCGGTAAAAGCAATTCTGTGATCGCGTCGATCTTGTCAGTGTCGCCGCATACGATTGATGCGCATGTGCGCCGGATTTATACAAAACTAGATGTGAACGACCGCACGAGCGCAGTGATCCGAGGAATCGGTAGTGGGCTCATTAAAATCTAGCGGACTCACGTAAGTACGTGACAAGACATTCTGCAAAACCTCTATAGCTAGCGAGCGATAATGATTGGGGTATTTGGGTATGTCGAACGAAACAAAAAGCACTGTCATTGCTGAATTGGAAGCAATGATAAATGATCAAAGCCTACAGGACGACACGGTTCTGGCGGCGCAAGTAAATCTAATTTTGGCGTCCAAGCTCATCGAGGCTGCGGGCTATGAAATCTGAGTTATTGTCAAATCTGGTGTTTGAGGATTGTTGGTCATGCAGCGATCTGGTCA
>NZ_MLCB01000034.1 GCF_001890925.1 Planktotalea frisia | reverse complement strand
TGCCTTAAATAGCTGGCCATAGACGGCGCGCTTGTTCCAATATGCGATACGGGCGATCTCGGCCGGCAGCGTGAACACCACATGGAAGTATTCCACGGGCAACAGATCTTCGGCTCGTGCCGCCATCCAGCTACGTGCTGCCGGTCCCTGGCATTTAGGGCAATGCCGGTTCTTGCAAGAGTTGTAAGCGATATGTTGGTGATCGCATTTGGTGCACGCGGCCACATGCCCGCCGAGCGCCTCGGTTCGGCAGGCCTCAATGGAGGACATCACTTTGAGCTGGGACAGGCTGACATGTCCCTTATTGGCCTGCCGCCACACAGGGCCGTGGGTGTGGAATATATCGGCAATCTCCAGCTTTGCTCTGGCCAACTGACCGGTGCTCAGCCCGGTCGGTGACGCAGGTTCTCGACGCTCAACGTCTTGAGGGCTTCGAACGGGCTGGGCGTGTCACGGATAGTTTTGGTGGCGACATGGGTATAACGCGCCGTCGTGCTCAGCTTGGCGTGGCCGAGCAACACTTGGATCACCCGGACGTCAATGTTTGCCTCCAACAGGTGCGTGGCAAAGCTGTGCCGCAGCGTGTGCAAAGTTGCGGGCTTGGAAATACCTACCAAGTGCTTGGCTGAGTTGAATGCCCGACTTAACTGTCGTGCAGAGATTGGGTTGATCTTGGGTTTACCCGGAAACAGCCACCCCGCAGGCTGCGCCTCGCGCCAGTAGTCGCGTAGCAGGTCCAACAAGTCGGGAGACAGCATCACCTTGCGGTCCTTGCCGCCTTTGCCCTCGTCAACGTGGATCAGCATCCGATCGCTGTCGATATCACTGACTTTGAGACTGCAAACCTCCAATGCCCGCAATCCAGCGCCATAAGAAATGCTCAGCGCCGCGCGGTATTTAAGTCCCGGCCCAGGAGCCGCGGCAATCACCTCGGAAACCTCCTCGATGCTCAGCACTGTCGGCAGCCTGCGTGGCTGCGTCCGGAACTGCATGTAGCGCTTCATATCCTCACGGTCGCAGGTCGTGCCGAACAGAAACCGCAGTGCCATGATCCGCGCGTTGAACGTCGGCGGCGTCACTTCCGTATTGGTCATGTGAAGCTGATAGGCCCGTAGGTCATCTGGCGTGGCGGTATCAGGCGACCGCTTGAGAAACCCGGCAAAATCCTTGATCGCCCGGATATGGGCCTTCTGGGCCTTATCGCCCATTCCGTGTATACGCATATCTTCGATCATCCGCTCACGCAGCGGGGTCATCTTCTCCTGTGTCATGGGAACCTCCTGTTTGACGATTGAGAAGCCCCAATCGTCAAACAGGTTCGCTAGATCTCAAAATGCACTCGGCCAAAG
>NZ_MLCB01000033.1 GCF_001890925.1 Planktotalea frisia | reverse complement strand
CCGATTACATCTTAGCTGAGCCACAAACCTGTCCGAATTAGTAGGACCACTTCAGAAACAGAGCGGCTTGGATAAACGTAATCGGCGTGCTTTCATTGGCGACATCACGCTCTGGGGGCGCTGCATTTGCGATCTTCCGAGCGAGCCAGAAAAGGTAGATCACGCTAACCACTTTCAGGATCTGATGCGAGATTGGGTAAAGATCAAAGATCTGAACCAGTCCAATGCCGACCAGCACGATCATAAGCGTAAACCCGATGCCAACACCAAGCATATGCGGGATCGTACGGCGAAAGCCAAAGTTCGCGCCGGACGCCATAAGCATCAGATTGTTTGGCCCCGGAGTGATCGAGGACACGAGAGCAAAAAGGCTGAGCGCAAGAACAAGGTCATAAGTCATGTCCTATCGCTACTTCAGTTTTGGTGTGACGAGAACAGTTTTATTGTACCAAGCCACGCGCTTTGACGCTGAGCGGTCCGCGAAAGGCCCAGCCGCGATAGGCGACCGTCTCTGTAAGGGTCACGTTCTTAAAGCGCTCGAAAAACATTGGCAGGGCAACCTCAGCGATCATGCAACGCGACGCCCATGCCCCCGCACAAAAATGCGGCCCTGCGCCAAACGAAATAGCTTTGGTGGTGTCACGCGTCACATCGAAAACGTCTGGGTTAGCAAAAATCAATTCATCCCGATTGCCAGACCCAAACATGAGAAAGGCGCGATCTTCTGGCTCAAAGGTGATGTCATTCAATGTGTAAGCTTTGGCAATGCGGCGCGGCGACATGCCGATGGGGGACATCCAGCGCGCGTATTCCTCAAAGACTTGTAACCAAGTGACTTCGCCACTTAGCGCTTTTTGGAGCTGCACAGGATGATCGAGAAGGGCTGCAATCGTTCCCGCAATCGCGTCACGTGGTTCGTTCTGACCGCCTGAGATAGCGAGTTTGATATTCGCACGGATCTGCTCTTGCGGCATACCAGCCGTCATCGCGACGCAGAGCAGCGAAAGATCTGGTTTGGTACGCAGCTCAGGAATGCGGGCATCGATGTGCGCATCAATGGACGCGGTGCAATCATGGCAGTTCGCCTCTACCTGTGGATCACCGGCGTAGTTAGCGCATCCATCAATCATTCCTTGGCTAACGCGATCCATTTCAGCAAAGTACATATTGGTCAGACCAGTCATCGCCTTGAGCGCCTCGGCAGAAACAGGCATCGCAAAGTCGCGTACAAGATCGACATTGTCGCACGGTAAATGATCGAGAATATCGCACGTCGCACTTTCAAACTGGCGTTTCCAAACATCGCGCACCGTACGTGGTGACACGCTCGGGAAGATCATTTTACGCTCGGCCATATGGGCCGCACCATCTTTGCGCATCATGTTTTCGCCCATCAGGGTCGTCATCAAACCACCGGGCTGCTCGGAGCTAAACACCTCGATGCGCTTTTCTTCGCGAAAGATATCATCGCGCAGGGTGAGCAAGGTCGCATCAAGTTCGGGAACGTAAGCGATAGGCGTTTCTGCCCGCATTTTCGCAAGATCAGGGTAGGGATCAATCCAGAACGCTTTTAGGTCGATGTGATATACAGGAGCGTTTGACATAAACGCCATGCTGCGCTGCGCGCGGTAAGGGGTCAAGCCATGAGTTTTGGCAATTCTTCAGCGAGCAGATCGAAAACAAGCCGGATGCGGCGCGAGGTGTGAAGTTCGCGATGGGTCACAAGCCATGTCGGAAATAGGATCGGCGTTTCCTGAGGCAAAAGCGCTTCCACTTCTGGCGTTTTGCGCGCGACATCGACGGACATGGGCGCGATTCCCAACCCTTGCTTAACCATTTCCCAAGCAACAAGCGAATTGGCGGACCCGACTTTGAAATGTCCACTCTCAAGGTCCAGCCCGAGTTGGCTGAAGTATCCAAGCATCTGCTCGGTATTGCCAAAGCTTACAAACTCATGCGCTGTGAGATCCGCATAACTGCGTGGTCGTGCGTGCTTTTTGAGGTAGCTTTTGGACGCATAAAACCGCCCACTGCTTTCATGGACAAGTCGCGCAATAAGGTCAGGCTGTTCAGGGCGGACATTTCGCACAGCTATGTCCGCTTCGCGTTGGATCAGGTCACTGACAGAGTTGTCTGCAACGACATCCACCACAATTTTGGGCGCAATGATACGCAACTTGCTGATGATCGATGGCAAAAGATGAGCGGCGAATAATTCGGACGCGGAAATGCGCACGAGCCCCTCGATCGCTTGGGATTGGCCAGAGGCAACAAGCGTCACACGTCCCGCCGCATCCGCCATAGCGCGCACATGTTCGGCAAGATCGGTACCGGTTTGCGTCACTTTCAAAGATCGCCCTGCACGTTCGAACAAGGTCGCGCCGAGTTCGCCTTCAAGCGCAGAAATTTGGCGGCCCAAAGTTGGCTGAGTTTGGTTAAGAACCCGCGCAGCCGCAGAAAGCGAGCCGGTCTCGACAACCGCCAAAAACGCACGTGCGTGGTTCCAATCGAAAGAGATAGACTGCCAATTCATGCAATAATGCATAACACAAAGACGTATTTCAGCAATTCCTAGATGATGCATGCATGAATTAAGGTACGTGCAAAGGAGATCACAATGATTGATGCTGCACGCTTTTGGGACAAAATGGCCGAAAAATACTCCAGAGATCCGATCAAGGATATGGACGCCTACACATACACGCTAGAGCGTACACGTTCGCATCTGCGCACTGAGGACACGGTTCTCGAAATCGGATGTGGCACGGGATCAACAGCTCTGCTGTTGGCAAACAGCGTTGGCACGTATCATGGGACGGATATTTCTAACGAAATGATCAAGATCGCGCGGCGCAAAGTGGCAGAAAGTAGCGTGGCGAACCTAAGCTTTGAAGCGCATCCTGCGTTGGAAGGAATACATGTGCACGACGGATTGGATGCTGTGATGGCGTTTAATCTACTGCATCTGTTGCATGACATCCCAGCGACTTTGAAAGCAGCCCACACAGCACTTCGCCCCGGCGGATTGTTCATCACCAAGACGCCCTGCTTGCGCGATGCAAATTGGAAGATCGGCTTGATGCTAAAGTTGATCCCACTCGCACAAAAACTCGGCAAAGCGCCTTTTGTACAGTCGTTCACCGTGAGCGCCTATGACCAGATGACCGAAGCTGCAGGTTTTGAGATTATCGAGTGCGGCAACCATCCCCTAAGCCCGCCTGCCCGCTATGTCGTAGCCCGCAAGATCTAACAAAGTGCGCGTTTCGCCAAGTACAATAGAGCGCGAGCATAGAGTTTATGAAACCCCATGAGCACTATGAACATGTGCCCCATCGCAGGTGTGCCGTCTTTGTCCGTGCGCGCAGGTAGGATTGCGCTACCAAAAAAGAGATGTGTTTGATCACCATCGCTCTGACGCATCAGCCATGTGCGGATCGGCGTATCAGGGACTTGCAGGAGGATTTGATCGACGTCACGCTGCTCAGTGCGCCAAGCAGCCATGCTGTCAGACGTGCCATTGGCGAGCTTAGCGATATCGTCATCGGTTGAGGGTTTTTTCACAGTTAGTTTGAGGATCAAACGTTCGATGCGAAAGAGCCAAGAGTTGAAGAAAGCATTGATAAAATCCTCCAGCGGCACGTTTTTGGCGATGCTCGTTTGGAAGCAATCAGTGTGCGTGTGTGGGTCCGCCTCGTAGACATTTAGAAACGCGGGTTCAGGAAGTGCAGTTGCTGTGATCTGTGACATCATCCGTCCTCAGCTCTGATCTACATACGCCAACGTATGTGGGTGATCGCCACAGCGTCAATCGCAAGCTGGTGTAGTGCGACACTTCGCACGAAAAACGCCGCCGAAGAAGTGCTTCAGCGGCGTTTCTTAAACTTCAGTCAGTCGTTTTAACCGAAAACGCTGCCAAGCGCTTGATCAACCGCATCTGTGATGTGGTCGATATCATCCGCCGTCGCGATAAGTGCGGGCGAGAAACAAAGCGTGTTGTTGCGGCCCGGAATAGAGCGGTTTGTCGCGCCGATGATAACGCCTTGCGCCATACAATCTGCGACCACTGCGCCAACCATTTTCTCGTCCATCGCTTCTTTGGTCCCACGATCAGAGACAAGTTCCGCACCAATAAACAGACCCTTACCGCGCACATCACCGATAACAGCGTGCTTTTCAGACAAAGCTTGCAGGTTGCCCATCATACGTGCGCCCATATCGAGCGTGTTCGCCATGAGGTTCTCGTCCTCGATGATGCGCATGTTCTCAAGCGCTGCCGCCGGACCCGCCGTACAGCCACCAAAGGTCGAGATATCGCGGAAGTAGCTCAGGGGATCGGATGGATCGTCCTTGAACATATCGAACACTTCTTCCGTGGTCACACAGCAAGAGATCGCCGCATAACCAGAAGCCACGCCCTTTGCCATTGTGACGATGTCAGGCTTTATGCCGTAGTTCTGATAACCGAACCAAACGCCTGTACGACCAACGCCGCAGACAACTTCATCGATATGCAGCAAGATATCGTACTTCTTGCAGATTTCCTGAACACGCTCCCAGTAGCCTTCAGGTGGGGTGATGACACCGCCGCCCGCGGTCACAGGCTCAAGGCAAAGCGCGCCAACCGTATCCGCGCCTTCGCGCAGGATGACTTCCTCGATCTGGTTTGCGGCCCAAACGCCGTAATTCTCTTCGGGTGCGCCGTCCTGCTCGTGCTTGCGGTATTCCATGCAGTGCGGAACGCGGATGAAGCCGGGGGCAAACGGACCATACTGCGCGTTGCGCTCGTCCTGACCACCTGCGGACATCGTCGCCAATGTCGAGCCGTGGTAGTCACGATCACGGTAGAGGATCTTGTGCTTCTTGCCGCCATAGCGCTTATGTGCGATTTGACGGACGATCTTAAAGCCTTTTTCGTTGGCCTCAGAGCCGGAGTTCGCATAATAGACACGGCTCATGCCAGGCATCTTGGTAATCAACTTTTCCGCAAACAAAGCACCGGGGATCGACCCTGTTGTACCACCAAAGAAATTCATCTTAACAAGCTGGTCGCGCACAGCATTCGCAATGCTCTCGCGGCCATAGCCAACATTTACTGTCCAAACACCGCCAGACACCGCATCGGTGTGCTCTTTGCCGTGCTGGTCCCAGACTTTGATGCCTTTGCCTTCGATGATCATCTTCGGCTCGCCAGTCTCGAAACCTTTATGCTGAATCAGATGGTGCCATACGTGCGCACGATCTGCGTCTACGACTTTAGAATAGTCGTTGTCTTTGAATGTACCGTCCATTTGCAATCACCTTCTTTGTTGGTGTGCGCCACGTTGTTTGAGCGCATGAAAACGCCCTTGTCTCGCAAGGGTTTTGATACCTCTAGTTCGTATGGAAATACGCGAGTCTGATAGGGCCAGTTTACGTTTGTTCTATATCCAAATTTGGCCGTTCTACAGTTCTACCCCTGCTTGTCTTTCACCCCACGCCAGCCGCGCGCGCGCGCCGAGCGTCGCGACGGGTTCAGGTGGCAGGCGTTTCGGAGCATCGAGCGCTTGCAGCTCAACGAGCATATCCGAGCAATGACCAACTGCCATTTCCGCTGCCATCATCCCACCAAGCGTGCCTTGCACAGTGCCAAGCCCGTTCTGGCAACATGCACTAAACAGTCCGTCATCCACTTCGCCAAAAGCTGGCACATTGTTCAGCGACAAGCAAAGATGACCGCCCCAACGATGTTCCATCTTCAACCCATCAAGCTCTGGGAAACGCGCCTTGAAGCTTGTGTCATGGGTTTTCCATATACGTTTAAGCTTTGAAGGGTTCACCGCCATTTTAGGCTCGTAGGTAAAGCGATTGCGCACAATCAAACGCGACCCTTTGGTGTCGCTGATCCTGCGCACAGTGCTGCCCAAAGGATCAGCAGGCGTCAGCCCCCAATTTGCTTTGCCCGAGAGCTTTTCTGCATCGAATGCCCGCGTCATTGAGCCATACGTAAACACATGCACGAGGCGCTTTTTGAAATGCCCAAAGCTCTGCGCATGACCGTTCACCGCAAGGATTACTTTGGGCGCTTTCACCGACCCATGTTCACTTTGTGCATGCCAAAGCCCTTCACTCCGCTTGAGTGCTAAAACTTTGCTTTGTTCATAAATCTTCACTCGATTGGAGCACAGCTTGCGTGCAACAGAGCGCACAAAAAGCGCAGGTTGCAGCATCACCGTCCCGGGAGTAAATAAACCACCACGGTAGTAAGCGCTTCCTGTGATGTCTTGCATCTGCTGCGCGTCAAGCTGCTGACTTGGCTCACCCAGCTGCTGCAAATGCGCGGCATACTCTTTGTTATGTTGCATGCCCTTGGCGCTGGCCGCACCGTTGATCTTGCCGACTTTCTGAAAAGCCTCGGGTGGCACGCCCAATGCATTTACCATGTCTTGGGCGAACGCGATTGCCGCACGATTGCGCGCAATAATGGATTTATCAGCGCTCACATCGCCCCCATAATCGGAAGACGCCAGATCATGCGGCAGATCGATCATTAACCCTGTGTTGCGTCCCGCTGGCCCTTCGCCCACGCGCAAAGCATCCAGAACGGTGATCTTATCTGAAGGGCAAAGCTGGCTAAGACGGCGCGCAGCCGCAAGCCCGGCAAACCCCGCCCCGATGATAAGCCAATCTGTGGTTTCATCTGCTTCCAATGCGCCGAAACGCACACGCGCTGGCAGGATCGCATCCCACGCCGCAGGGCCGGGGTTGGAAGGGAAACGCGTAACCTTCATGGCAGGCTAAGTTGCGCCATGCGTCCACCATCGATGGTCCAGACTTGGCCTGTGACAAAGCTTGCCTCATCGCAGGCGAGCCAGCAAATCAGTTTCGCCACCTCTTCGGGCGCGCCTGTTCTGCGGATCGGATGGATGGACCCTATTTCAGAGCGGAACTTTGCTGGATCATCCATGCTCTCGATGAAGTCTTCGTTCAATGGTGTGTCGATCCAGCCCGGTGCTACCGCATTGCAGCGCACACCATCAGGTCCGTGATCGACGGCGACCGCGCGTGTCAGCCCGTGCAAGCCAGCCTTGGATGCGCCGTAAGCAGGGTGCCTTGGGTTGTTGCCAAGCCCTTCGATAGAGCCAACATTCACAATCGCCCCTTTCGCGGTTTCCAGCATTGGCATGGCGTAACGCGTCAGAAGGAAAGGCGCAGTCAGGTTGACTTGAATCTGGTCATGCCAATCTTGCAAAGTGCTTTCCTCAACAGTGCCCTCGCGCATGATCCCTGCGCAATTGATCAAGATATCGAGCTGGTCCGCTTTGGCTTTCACCGCTGCGATGACACGCTCTGGCACTGCAGGATCGCTGAAATCGGCACTGATATCTTCATGGACGCTGATGCCCCGCTGCGCGCAAAACACACGCGCGCCACCGGTGGCAAGCAAGGCTGCTGTCGTCGCCCCCATGCCAGAGGAGCCGCCTGTCACCAGCGCGACTTTACCCGCGAACCGGCTCATGTGACCGGCTTCCCGCCATTCACTTCCAAAAGCGCGCCACACATGTATCGCGCGGCATCGGACGCTAGGAAAGCCACGACATCTGCAATATCTTCCGGCTCCGCGATACGTCCCAAAGGCACAGAAGCATTCAAAGCTGCAATTGCCTCATCAGGATCAAACCCGCGAATTTCGAACCCTGAACGGATCATCGGGGTGTTCACTTCATTTGGGCACACCGCATTGACCCGAATATTCTGATGCGCATGATCGCGGCCCAAACATTGCGTAAGCGAAGCAACCGCAGCTTTGCTCATCACGTAGATCGGATGATCTGGTCCGGGATGCACGCCCCAGCAGGAAGCAGTGTTCACAATCGCGCCGCCCCCTGCGTCGGCCATGATCGGGATCGTGGCACGACACAGACGGAAAGGCGCTTCGACATTCACAGCCATGGAACGCGCGAAATCATCATCGCTCGCCTCTGTAATCTTTCCGCGTGTGATAATCCCCGCGTTATTCACCAGAATGTCCAAGCCACCAAGCTTTTCCGCAACACGCGCAGGTAAAGCATCACAAAACGGACCATCCTTCAGATCGCCGTCGAAATCGCTGCCAGCCCGATCCGTTGTCGCAACTTCCGCTCCACCAGCGCGCAGCACATCAACAATCGCGCGACCGATCCCACCAGACGCTCCAGTGACCAGTGCCTTTTTCCCTTCAAACCGCATGCTTCATCTTTCCAAATAAACTTTCCCCGAAGGGCCGTTCACCAGCAAATCCTAGTAATCTTGATTAAGCGCATCCGCCGCCGGAATTTCGCGTTCCCGCCGCGCGATGTAGTCCAAAAGTGCTTCGTTCACGCCAGCATCCAGCTTGGGTTCTTCATATTCCCCAAGCATCGTGCGCACTTGGTTCAAGGCGCGCTCGTTGATCTCGACCGCACCTTCTGCCTGCCATTGCTCTATCGAATTATTGTCAAACAACTCCGGCATGAAGAACGCGCGCTGGAAATTTTCCAATGTATGTGGATGGCCCAGATAATGCCCCCCCGGTCCAACATCGCGCACGGCCGCCAATCCTTCATCAAAGTCGTCCCAATTGATGCCCTGCGCCATGCGATAGGCCATCGCGCACTGCTCTGCATCCACCACGAATTTCGACATTGAACAATGCATACCCGCCTCGTTCCAACCTGCCGAGTGCCAGATATAATTCGCCCCGGACATCATCACCGCCATCAAGGTCGTCGCACTCTCATACCCCGCTTGAGCATCAAAGGTCTTCGCGCCACCCAGCGTATTCGATGTGCGCCAAGGCACTTTATAAAACCGCGCCATTTGACCGATCATCATGTTCATCAAGCTGATCTCGGGCGTGCCTGCCATCGGTGCGCCGGACTTCATCGAAACCGTGCTCAGGTAGTGCCCATAAATCGCGGGCGCGCCTTTGCGGATCACTTGTGTATAGGCCAGCGCACTCAATGCTTCAGCGTTGAGCTGTGCGACGGTTGGCGCGACTGATGCAGGCGTGTTGGCCCCACCCAAAACGAAGGGCGAGCACAAAACCGGTTGATTGCGTCGCGAGAAGGCTCGCAATGCGCCAAGCATCGTCTCGTCCCAAACGAGCGGCGAATTCCCGTTGCAGTTTCCAGTGACGACGGGATGCGTTTCGAGGAACTCTTCACCAAACAAGATCGCCGCCATATCGAGCACATCTTCGGCATTCTTCGGACTGGTCGTCATGCCCATGAACGTCTTATCGCTGTGTTTCATAGACGAATAGGTGATGCGCAAATGTCGTTGGCTGATCGGGTGGTCGTAGGGTTCCACAATGTGATGCGCGCTTGAGTGCATCGCGGGCAGCATGTGGCTCAGCTTGTGAAAATTCGCCAAATCATCGAGCGTGGGATTACGGCGCACATCGTCCATATCGCGCAGGAATGGTGCACCTGTCATAGGGATAAAGATCGAATGATCTTTGCCAAATGGCAGGTTATGCGCCGGATTGCGCGCGTGGTATGTAAATGTTTCGGGGATTGTGGCGATCAATTCGCGCACCAAAGCGCGGTCCAGATGCACCGTTTCGCCGCGCACATCCGCGCCGACGCGACGCCAATCTTCAAGCGCGATTTCGTCACGAAAGACGACGCCGACTTCTTCGAGAATATCCATCGACGCTTCGTCGATCTTTACGATCTGCTCAGCATTCATCGGTTCAGTTAAAGGTATGCCGCGTTTCAGCGAAGGCAGCATGCTCACATCGCGGGTTTGTCGGATCGCACGGCGTGCACCGCGACCGCGACGGGTGGTTCCGACCGCATCAACGCTCATGTCGTGCCTTTCATTTTATCGCTCAAAGCCTGCATCACTGTTCGAATCGTGGCGCGCGTGTCCGCTTGCTCCATCGCATCCACGACAACGCGGTTCAGCGTATTAGGCGACGCAAGAGCAGAGCGTTCTTCCAAGATGCGGCCTTGTCCGTCTTTCTGCACATCGCGCATGAAACCCGCGATGAGCGAGGCGACATAAGTTTCCGCGCCTGCCGGGTTGCCGGTCTGCTCACCCAGCCAATCCGCACCGTCTTTCATAACAGTCAACGCAGCAGACAAGAGCGCTGAAGCGGCGAAGTGATCAGCGATTTGGCTTTCCTTGCTGAGTTCGATCACGGGGTTTTCTGGGCTGAACAAGCTGGCGAGTGGTTCCGCCTTTGGGAAAGCTGGCAAGGGGCAACCGCCGCGCTCCAGAAAGCCGATCGGGATGGTCACAGAGATGTCCTTCGCAGGCGAAGTCGCATCCAGCAAAGAGGCGACAGAAACATCAGCCATGACCGAAACAACCTGTTGATCAGCGCGAAAGGTCAAACCTCTTACGATTTCTTCCCAAACCGCTGGACGCAAGCACAGAAACACGATGTCGGATGCATCAATGACGCCTTGATTGTCCCTTACCTTTGCGCCGACTGAGGCGGCCAATTCTGCTGCAACATCGGCGCCACGTTCGGAAACCGTGACCTCGTGTCCACTGGAGGCGAGGAACCTTACCATAGGCGCAGCGATGTGACCTGTTCCGATGAAACCTACGCGCTTCATGTGAGTGCATCCGCGTCATTGGGATCACTCAAATCAACCCAAATCGTTTTGAGTTCCGTGTATTGATCATGCGCGTGAATACCGTTGTCGCGTCCACCGAACCCGGACTGCTTGTAACCGCCAAACGGTGTCGCGATGTCACCTTCGCCGTAGCAATTTACCGTCACAGTACCTGCACGTATCGCGCGGGCGGCGCGCAAGGCTCGGCGGGTGTTGGAGGAGAAGATCGAGGCGGCAAGACCGTAGTCCGTGTCATTCGCCAATGCGATGGCTTCTTCATCGCTCGCCACTGTGAGCACACTCAGGATCGGGCCAAAGATTTCCTCGCGCGCACGTGGATCGTCCTTGGCAACATCATAGACCGTTGGCATCACGTAGGGGCCATCTTGTGTGCCGCCAACCAGCGCCTCGCCCTTCAAGTAACCTGCGACTTTCGCGCAATGCTCTGCATCAATCAGCGCGCCAAGGTGGTTTTGCGGATCAAGCGGATCACCGGTCTTCCACTCGCGCATTTGTGCTGCAATGTGGGTGAGAAGTTCGTCTTTCACCGCTTCATGCACGATCAAACGAGACGCAGCAGAGCAGTTCTCGCCCATATTCCAAAACGCAGCGTTGACCACATGCGCAGCGACATGGCCAAGGTTTTCCGCGTCCTCAAGAACCACAGCGGGGTTTTTGCCACCGCATTCCAGAACAACCTTCTTGAGGTTACTATCTGCAGCATAGCGCAAGAAACGACGGCCCGTTTCGGTGGACCCTGTGAAGCTCACCATGTCCACATCCATATGCATCCCAAGCGGTTCACCCACAGACGGACCATCACCAGGCAATACTTGTAGAACACCGCGCGGCAGACCTGCTTCCATCGCAAGTTCAGCGACACGCAATGCGGTGAGCGACGTCTGCTCGGCTGGTTTCACAATCACCGAACAACCAGCGGCCAAAGCTGGTCCAATCTTCCACGCCAACATCAATAGCGGGAAATTCCAAGGCAAGATCGCCGCGACAACGCCAATCGGTTCGCGCACGATCATAGAGATCGCATCGTCGCCTGTGGGGCTGGCTTGATCGTAAATCTTATCTATCGCTTCAGCATGCCATTTGATCGTCGCGATGGCTTCGGGGATATCAACGTTCTCGCAATCCGTTATTGGTTTGCCGCTCTCAAGGCTCTCCATCACCGCCAACTCACGTTTGTTGCGCGTCATGAGCTTGGCGAGACGGATCAAAATATCCTTACGCACCGTGGGGTGTGTGGTGCGCCACGCACCCCCGTCGAACGCTTCGCGCGCTTTCGCGACAGCCGTGTTCACATCGTCAGCACCGCATGCCGCAATCGTGCAAATTTCTTCCCCTGTTGCAGGGTTCAGCGTCATCAGCGGCGCGCCAGTGCCTGCGCGAAACCCGCCGTCAATGAAGCTCGAGCGCGGGAAATCGATGCCATCTGCAATCGCAGCGTATTCCGCGCGGGTCAGTAAATCGCTCATGCGCTTTCTCCTTCAATCGCGGCCAGTGCCGCATCCATCGTGCGGATCACCTGATCCAATTCGCGTTTGTCGTCTTTGTTCAGTGGCAGCATCGGGCGGCGCGGTGGCCCTGCTGGAATGCCGCGCAACGTGAGACCATGTTTTATACATTGCACAAACTTTCCGCCTTGCTCGAGCACGCGCATCAGCGGCAGCATGGCCGACATGATTGCGCGGCCTTTGGTAAAGTCGCCCTCAACCGCGCAGGCTTGGTAGAGCGCGATATGCGCATGAGGGGCAAAGTTTGAACCCGCACAGACCCATGACCGCGCGCCCCATGCGAAGAACTCAAGCGCTTGATCATCCATGCCGCAGCTCATTTGAATGTGGGGATAATCGCGCGCAAGCATGTGAAGGCGGTTGATATCGCCCGAGCTTTCCTTGATCGCGCAGAAATTCGGCGAACGGCCAAGGCGATCCAAAACCTCTTCATCCATGTTCACCGACATCCGCCCTGGATAGTTATAAAGCATCGCAGGCAAGTTCGCAGCGCGGTCAATCGCCAGACAATGCATCGCGATTTCGCGGCTGTTGGGGTACGCATAGGGCGGCGTTGCGATCAGCAGACCATCAGCGCCATTCGCTTTGGCTTGCACCGCATATTCAATACTCTCTTCCGTGCGGATCGCGCCCGTACCGACAATCATCGGCAGGCGTTCTTTGATCAATTCGCGGCACAGACCCATCATGTAGACGCGCTCTTTCATGCTCATCGCGTAGTATTCGCCTGTGGTTCCGGCGACGATCAGGCCATGCACGCCCGCGTCGATCAGATATTCCACGGTGCGTTCTAAAGCGTCTTTGTTGAGGGTGAAATCGTCGTGAAACGGAGTCACCAAAGGCGTGTAGATGCCCTCAAATTTCATGTTCTGTCTCCTGTCGTGCGGCGTGTGGTGTCGTCCGGCAAAGCATCGGGCCAAACATAGCGTTCAATTTCATCGCGGCTCAGCGCCCAATGATCCAAAGTGATTTCAACGGCTTCTTCTGCGCTGCCACGTTCTATCGCCTCGATCAGAAGATCATGGTGATGCGCAGATTGATTGATGCGCACGCCATCTTGCGGTGCCACACCGCGATAAAAGCGTTGCGACATACGCGTGTGATCAATCAGCAAACGGCCCATCGCCGGGATGAGATAAGGGTTGGCAGACATAGCACCTGTGATTTCATGAAAGCGGTGGTTCGCAAGGGCCATCGTCCCTGCGTCAAGGCTGGCCTTGGCTTTGGTAAAATCGAACTGCGCCGCTTTGAGCATCTTGATTTGAGGCAGTGTCGCGTTCTCCGCCGCGAGACGGGAGATGGCGCAGTAAACGATAGGCGCTGTTTGAAAGAACTGGCGCATCGCGGCGAAATCCATGGCAGAGACCAGTGCACCTTTGTTGGCCTCTAGATTGATGTAGCCTTCGCCCGCAAGCCGCTGCAAAACTTCACGAAACGGCGTGCGCGACAGACCATAGGATGCGCTGAGCGACACCTCGTCCAGCGTTGCACCAGGTGCGAGATCAAAGGTCAGCACACGGGTCTTCAGGTCAGCAATGCAAGCGTCTTTCTTGGACATCTCTTCGCGACTCACTTTCGTTTGTATTCATGTTGTATACACGTAGATCGACAATCTGTCCTGTTTGCGACTAAGTCCAGTTGCATTGCGTGATAAGGCCAATATAAGGTATGTCATGGCTATCTCAATCGACACGTTTTTCCTCGACCCCGACTCGCAAGGAACTTTGCAAGCGCAGATTCAACAAATGATCGCGCAAGGCATTCTCGCGGGGCGCTATGGAAAAGGTGAAAAGCTGCCCTCCTCGCGAAAACTCGCCATGCATCTAGGGATAAGCCGGATCACTGTGACGCTGGCCTATACAGAACTGCTCTCGAATGATTACCTGACCAGTCGCGGGCGCTCTGGTTATTTCGTCTCTCAGAACGCGCCGGAACCGCCAAAATTCGCACCCCAAGTCAAGCGTACCGAAGCTGTCGATTGGTCGCGCGCAATTGGGCAAAAGTTCACGGGTGGCTCTGCGCCAACCAAACCCGTGGATTGGCAGAAATACAAATATCCATTTATATATGGGCAAGTCGACAAAACCCTCTTTGATCATGCCAACTGGCGTCTATGCGCGTTGCAAGCTCTCGGCGCGCGCGATTTTTCGGCGCTTACGGCTGATTACTATGATCAAGACGATCACCAGTTGATCGAATTTATCCTGCGCCACACCCTCCCCCGTCGCGGCATTGTTGCACGCCCTGAAGAAGTTTTAATCACGGTCGGCGCGCAAAACGCGCTTTGGCTGACCGCGCAGATTTTGTTGACCCAACGCCGCACAGCCGCGATTGAGGACCCTTGCTATCATGCGCTGCGCGATGTGCTCACCCAATCGCGCTGTCACCTTTCGCCCATTCCTGTGGATCGTGACGGGATTCAACCAGACTTGATCGAGGATGGCACAGACGTCATTTTCACAACGCCCAGCCATCAATGTCCCACCTCTGCTACGATGCCACACGCACGGCGCAAGCAATTGCTCCGACGCGCACGCGATTTGGAAGCGATCATTGTTGAGGATGACTACGAATTCGAAGTTTCATTCCTTGGCGCGCCAATGCCCGCTTTGAAGTCACTCGATGAGGATGGGCGGGTGATTTATGTAGGTAGTTTTTCCAAGTCGATCTTTCCGGGATTGCGGCTTGGCTATCTTGTCGGCTCTGAAGAATTCATACGCGAAGCACGCGCGCTGAGGGCGTCTGTGCTGCGCCATCCACCGGGACATATTCAACGGACGACGGCCTATTTCCTTTCGCTCGGGCATTACGATGCGCTGGTGCGCAAGATTTCCAAAGTCTACCAAAAGCGCCGCGAAATTATGGAAAATGCGATTCAGGAATATGGCCTCGAGATCGCAGGAAGTGGCGTTTTCGGCGGGTCGAGCTTTTGGATGCGCGCCCCTGAGAACGTGAACACGGTTGAGTTGAAACACGCACTCAAGCGCAACGACGTGCTGATCGAAACAGGCCACCCTTATTTCGCTGCAAGCGCGGGGATCATGAATTACTATCGCTTGGCCTATTCTTCGATCTCTGAGGAGTTGATCCCAGAAGGTGTTAAACGCATCGCCCATGAAATTGATCAATTAACGAGACATTGAGTCTCAATAATATTGCGACTGGACATATTTCGCGCTATCAACTGGCGCTAACCGGAATCTCTCTGGATCCATATGAAGTGCATAAGTCACCTGCCTCTATTGCAGGTCCAATTTTTTACTCAAAACTCAACCGAGGAGCGCATCCATGAAGATGACCACCGAAGAAGCATTTGTTAAGGTTCTACAACGTCACGGTATCGAACACGCATTCGGTATTATCGGTTCTGCGATGATGCCAATCTCTGACATTTTCCCAAAAGCGGGCATCAAGTTTTGGGACTGCGCCCATGAAGGTTCTGCCGGCATGATGGCGGACGGCTACACCCGCGCAACTGGCAAGATGAGCATGATGATCGCGCAAAACGGTCCGGGCATCACCAACTTCGTCACAGCTGTTAAGACGGCTTACTGGAACCACACACCATTGTTGCTCGTAACACCACAGGCTGCGAACAAGACAATCGGTCAAGGCGGTTTCCAAGAAGTTGAGCAGATGAAACTGTTCGAAGACATGGTCTCCTACCAAGAAGAAGTCCGCGACGCATCCCGCGTCGTCGAAGTTCTGACACGTGTGATTTCCCAAGCCAAGCGTTTGTCCGGCCCTGCACAGATCAACATCCCACGCGATTTCTGGACACAAGTCATCGACGTAGAAATCGCAGACCCGATCGAGTTCGAAGCATCCTCCGGTGGTACGAACTCCGTTGCAGAAGCAGCGGCACTTTTGTCCTCTGCGAAGAACCCCGTTATCTTGAACGGCGCTGGTGTTGTTTTGTCCAAAGGCGGCATCGAAGCGTCTAAAGTTCTTGCAGAACGTCTAAGCGCACCAGTCTGTGTTGGTTACCAGCACAACGACGCGTTCCCGGGCAACCACCCGCTGTTCGCAGGCCCACTTGGCTATAACGGTTCCAAAGCAGGCATGCAGTTGATCAAAGACGCGGACGTTGTTCTGTGCCTTGGCACACGTTTGAACCCATTCTCCACATTGCCAGGTTACGGCATCGAGTACTGGCCAGCAGACGCGAAGATCATTCAGGTTGATATCAACCCTGATCGTATCGGCCTGACCAAGAAAGTCACTGTCGGTATCGTTGGCGACGCGGCGAAAGTCGCCGAAGGTATCACTGCACAGTTGGCAGACGATGCTGGCGATGCAGGTCGCAAAGAGCGTGAAGCGCATATCGCGACAACGAAATCTGCTTGGGCGCAAGAGCTGACCTCCATGACAGAAGAGCAGGATGATCCGGGTACAGACTGGAACGTGCGTGCGCGTGCGGCCAAGCCTGACTGGATGTCCCCACGTATGGCATGGCGCGCCATTCAAGCGGCGTTGCCGCGTGAGGCGATCATTTCGTCCGACATCGGCAACAACTGCGCAATCGGTAACGCCTACCCTGACTTCGATGCGGGCCGTAAGTACCTCGCACCGGGTCTGTTTGGTCCATGTGGCTATGGTCTGCCTGCGGTTGCTGGCGCGAAGATCGGCTGCCCTGATGTTCCGGTTGTCGGCTTTGCTGGCGACGGCGCATTCGGCATCGCGATGAACGAGCTGACGGCGATTGGCCGTGGCGATTGGCCTGCGATGACACAGGTTGTGTTCCGTAACTACCAGTGGGGCGCGGAAAAGCGTAACTCCACACTCTGGTTCGACGACAACTTCGTTGGCACAGAGCTGGACGAGCAAGTATCCTACGCAGGTATCGCGAACGCATGTGGCCTGAAAGGCGTCGTTGCACGTACGCAGGACGAGTTGACAGCAGCGCTGGCGCAAGCGGTTAAAGATCAGATGGAGAACGGCATCACGACGCTGATCGAAGCGATGATCAACCAAGAGCTTGGTGACCCATTCCGCCGCGACGCGATGAAGAAGCCTGTTGAGGTTGCTGGCATCAGCGCCGACGACATGGTTCAGCAGGCGGTATAAACCTGATGTCTAGCAAAACGAACCCATCCGCTTTGCTAGATGAAGCAAACAAGCTCCCGCCGCTTGCGTCTTTAATGACGCGGGCGGCGGCGGCCCCTAAAGCCATTGCTTTCGCTGAAGGCAGTGATCCGCGTATCGTCGAAGCTGCTGTTACTGCTTTGAACGCGGGACTTATTCGACAAGCGCATCTTGTTGGGTCTCAAGCTGATGTTGAGGCCACGCTGGCTACGTTTGAATTAAGTGACGCATCCGGCGTCGAAGTTCATGACCCCGAAAATTCTGCGATTTTCGACACGCTCGCTGAACGCTTCGTCAAGCTGCGAGCCCATAAAGGTCTGTCTCTGGAGCTCGCGAAGAAAGCGACACTAGATCCATTGGTCTTTGCTGCCTTGCTGGTGGAAACGGGTCGTGCCGATGGTTCTATCGGTGGCGCGGTCGCGACCACCTCTGATACGGTTCGTGCGGCTTTGCAGGTCATTGGCAAGGCCAAGTCTGAGCCTTTGGTGTCCTCCTTCTTCCTCATGATTTTGCCCGAAAATCACCCACTTGATCGACCGGCAATGGTCTTTTCCGATTGCGGAATGGTGATTGATCCTGATGCCGCTGAACTGGCTGGCATCGCTTCGCAAGCGGCTGACAGCTTTGCGGCGTTGGTCGGCGATACGCCTAAACTTGGCATGTTGTCTTTCTCCACGCATGGCTCTGCCAAGCATGACCGCGTTACTAAGGTTCAAGAGGCGACGCAGGCTTTGAAAGCGGCGCGCCCTGATTTGATTGTTGATGGTGAGTTGCAATTAGATGCAGCGCTTGTCCCGTCTGTTGCAGCTTCGAAAGCACCTACTGGTTCAGTGCAAGGGGCCGCAAATGTGCTGATCTTCCCGAACCTTGACGCAGGTAACATCGGCTACAAACTCGCGCAGCGTTTCGGGGGTGCGATTGCGATTGGACCTGTGTTGCAAGGACTCGCGAAGCCTGCGAATGATCTCTCGCGCGGATGCACCGCGGGTGATGTTCTGGCGATGATTGCGGTCACTGCTTTGCAAGCGCAAAACGCATGAGCGCTTTCCTCAATCTTACGATGAACCAAATCGTGCTGCTCGGGGTGATATGCTTTGCGGCGGGTCTGGTGCGCGGGTTTGCTGGTTTTGCTTTGTCCGCATTGGTTATGGCCTCTGCTGCGACGATCATTTCGCCCATCTCACTCATCCCGGTTCTATGGTTTTTGGAAATGGCCGCGAGCCTGCAAATGGCAGGTGGCGGTTGGCGTGATGCGAACCGCACCATTGCGATCCTGCTCGTCGTGGGTAACTTCATTGGCTGGCCAATTGGTCTAAGCCTCACCACATCGTTGCCAACCGACACCTCAACACTCATCGCCTTGTGCATCATCCTCGCCCTTGCAGCCCTACAACTCGCGCGCTTGCGCATTCCGGGCCTTGCGACCCGCCCCGGCACGCTCATCTCGGGCATCGTTGCAGGCATCGCAGCGGGCGTGGCTCATGTAGGTGGCATGGTCGTCGCGCTCTATGTGCTGTCACAAAACCAACCGGCAAAAATGATGCGTGGCACGCTGGTTGTGTACCTGTTCCTAGCATCATTCGGGTCGTTCCTGTTCCTGCTCTACTTCGATGTGATGACCGCACAAGCCGCATGGCGCGGCGTGTTCTTCGCCCCCATCTCAATGCTGGGCGTGTTCGTTGGAACGAAGTTCTTCAGCCCCAAATGGGAACCTTATTACCGTCCATTTTGTCTCAGCCTCTTGATGTTCTTGGCGTCATTGGGTCTGATCCGTCTCGCATTCTAAAGCTCATCGCCTCAAGGGAGATTACAACACATGCCCAAAGACCAACCGGTACTGGACCTCTCCCCGCACGTCTCTGACGAGGTGCGCAAAACAACTTGCTATATGTGTGCGTGTCGTTGCGGCATCAATGTGCACATGAAAGAGGGCAAAGTCGCCTATATCGAGGGCAACAAAGACCATCCCGTGAACAAAGGTGTTTTATGTGCCAAGGGGTCTGCTGGCATCATGCAGGTCAACGCGCCGTCGCGTTTGAAAGCACCGCTAAAGCGTGTTGGTCCACGTGGATCGGGTGAGTTCGAAGAAATTTCATGGGAAGAGGCACTGACAATCGCTACGGACTGGCTAGCGCCCATTCGTGCAGAAAACCCTGAGAAACTGGCGTTCTTCACAGGTCGTGATCAATCGCAATCGTTCACATCCTTCTGGGCGCAACACTTTGGCACGCCAAACTATGCGGCACATGGTGGCTTTTGTTCCGTGAACATGGCCGCTGCTGGCATCTACACGATGGGTGGTGCGTTCTGGGAATTTGGCCAGCCCGATTGGGACTACACCAAGCTGTTCATGCTCTTTGGCGTGGCCGAAGATCACGACAGTAACCCGATCAAGATGGGCATCGGCAAAATCAAGGAACGCGGTGCCAAGATCATCGGCGTGAACCCGATCCGCTCTGGCTATAACGCGGTTGCAGACGAATGGGTCGGCATCACGCCCGGCACCGACGGTCTATTCATCCTCGCGCTTGTGCATGAGTTGATGAAGGCAGGTAAAATCGACCTTGAGTATCTCGCGCAATACACCAACGCCCCTGTCTTGGTGGACGCTGAGACAGGTCTGTTGATGCGGGACGAGGCCGGCAAAGAGCTGGTCATTGATCGCAACACAGGCAAGCTCACACCGTTCGATCAACAGGGCGTGCGCCCCGATCTTTCCGCCACGCATCGCCATGCGGGCATCACGCACAAGCCTGTGTTCCACCTGATGGCAGAGCGTTACATGTCCGAGGAATACGCGCCCGAAGCCGTCGCTGAGCGTTGCGGTATTTCCGCAGAGCGCATTCGCGGTATCGCCAACGAGATCGCGCGAGTGGCGTTTGAGGAAAGCTTTGAGCTGGATCAAGAGTGGACCGATTTCCGCGGCGAGACCCATAGCAAAATGACAGGTCGCCCCGTCAGCTTCCACTCCATGCGCGGTATTTCTGCGCACTCCAACGGCTTCCAGACCTGTCGCTCTTTGCATGTCTTGCAAATCCTGCTCGGCACCGTCGAAGTCCCCGGTGGTTTCCGTTTCAAACCCCCTTATCCAAAGCCTGCGACGATCCACCCCAAGCCACACTATGGCGTGACACCGGGCAAGCCGCTTGATGGTCCACACCTTGGTTTCGTCCATGGCCCTGATGATCTCGCGCTAAAGCCCGACGGCACTGCCGCGCGCATCGACAAGGCGTTTACATGGGAAAACCCCATGTCCGCGCATGGTATGATGCACATGGTCATTTCCAACGCGCATGCGGGTGATCCCTACAAGATCGACACGCTGTTCATGTATATGGCGAACATGGCGTGGAATTCTTCGATGAACACGCGCGGCGTCATCGACATGCTGACGGACAAGAACGAGGAAACCGGCGAATATGTGATCCCACGGATCATCTACTCTGATGCGTATTCTTCTGAAATGGTCGCTTATGCCGACCTGATCCTGCCGGACACGACGTACCTAGAGCGTCACGATTGTATCTCGCTCCTCGATCGCCCGATCTGCGAAGCGGATGCTGCGGCTGATGCAATCCGTTGGCCTGTGATCGAACCTGACCGCGATGTGCGCGGTTTCCAGTCTGTGCTTTGCGAACTCGGTGCGCGTCTTGATCTGCCAGGCTTCATAAACGAGGACGGAACCCAGAAATACGCCGATTACGCCGACTACATCACCAACCACATCCGCAAGCCGGGCATTGGCCCACTCGCGGGTTGGCGCATGGGTGAGAACGGTCTGCAAAACGGACGCGGCGATGCCAATGAGGCCCAGCTTGATGCCTATATCGAGAATGGCGGCTTCTTTGTGGAGCACATTCCAGAGGGCGCAAACTACTACAAGCCTTGGAACATGGCTTATCAAGAGTGGGCTGTGGGGATGGGCATCATCGATAAGCCTGAACCCTATCTGTTCCAGCTTTATGTTGAACCGATGCGCAAATTCCAGCGCGCCGCCGAAGGGCATGGCGAGCGCCAGCCGCCCGAGCATTTGCGCGAGCGCGTGAAAACAACGATGGATCCACTACCAATTTGGTACGAGCCGTTTGAAGATAGTGCTGTAGATGTAGACGAATACCCCGTGCACGCCCTGACGCAACGCCCAATGGCAATGTATCACTCATGGGGTAGCCAGAACGCTTGGTTGCGTCAGATCCACGGCCGAAACCCGCTCTATCTGCCGACGAACCTGATGCAAAAGCATGGGTTGAAGGATGAAGACTGGGCGACGGTCAGCTCCGTGCACGGAGAAATCACTGTGCCTGTTATGGAAATGGCAGCGCTCAACGCCAACACGGTCTGGACATGGAACGCCATCGGCAAACGCAAAGGCGCGTGGGCCTTGGAGGAAGATGCGCCAGAGGTCACAAAAGGCTTCTTGCTCAATCACCTTATTCACGAGCTGATGCCCCCAAAGGGTGATGGCCTCAGATGGGCGAACTCTGACCCGATCACCGGCCAAGCCGCTTGGTTCGACCTTCGCGTCAAGATCGCCAAAGCGACAACACCGCCAAGCGAAAGCCAGCCGGCAATGCCACCGATCAAATCCCCAGTCGGCACAGGCCCAAGCGAGCTGAAGTGGAAAACCAAACCATGATGCTTCCTCTCTTCATAAATATCCTGGGGTCTGGGGTAGAACCCCAGTCCTGCCCTAAACAAACAAAAGCAGAGGCCAGATCATGACCACACTGCCCACCAGCACCCAAAAGAAACTCGGCCTCGTTATCGACCTTGATACATGCGTGGGCTGTCATGCTTGCGTCGTGTCTTGCAAAGGCTGGAACACCGAAAACTACGGTGCGCCTCTGTCGGATCAAAACCCCTACGGAGGCGATCCATCGGGAACGTTCCTCAACCGTGTCCACAGCTACGAAGTGCAGCCCGATGAGGGCGCAGCTCAGCTGATCCACTTCCCTAAATCCTGCCTACACTGCGAAGACGCGCCCTGCGTCACCGTTTGCCCGACTGGGGCAAGCTATAAGCGTGTTGAAGACGGTATCGTGCTGGTGAACGAGCAAGATTGCATCGGTTGCGGGTTGTGCGCTTGGGCTTGCCCATATGGCGCGCGCGAAATGGATGCAGCTGAGAAGGTGATGAAAAAATGCACCCTCTGCGTAGATCGCATTTACAACGAAAATCTACCTGAAGAAGATCGCCAGCCCGCGTGTGTGCGTACATGTCCGTCAGGCGCGCGTCACTTTGGCGACTTGGGTGATGAAAACTCTGACGTCAGCAAACTGGTTGCCGAGCGCGGTGGTTTCGATCTGATGCCAGAAATGGGCACCAAACCTGTAAACCAATACTTGCCCCCACGCCCCAAGGACACGATGGAAGAATTCGACATCCTCGCGCCTTACCTAGAGCCTGTGGCGCAAGACGCGGGCGGCTTCTTGGGTTGGCTCGACAAGGCGCTCGATAAATTGCCCGGTACTTCAGCCGGAGGAGCGAACTAATGCATCCAGCGCCGTCAATTATTCTCTTCACCACGCTCTCTGGCCTTGGCTTTGGTCTGCTGACCTTTCTCGGCCTTGGCATGCCCGGCTCAACGGGGTTCACAGCCTTTGTCTTCTTCACCATCGCCTATCTTCTGGCGGTTGGTGGTCTTCTTTTTTCAACCTTTCACCTTGGCCATCCTGAGCGCGCAATCAAGGCGTTCAGCCAGTGGCGTTCTAGCTGGCTATCGCGCGAAGGTATCTGTGCTGTAGCGGCCCTTGTTGTTATGGGCATTTACGGTATTGGCCGCGTGTTCTTTGCGCAGCATTGGGGTCTTATCGGTGGCATTGGCGCGATTTTGTCGCTGGCAACGGTCTACACGACGTCGATGATCTACGCGCAGCTCAAGACAGTGCCGCGCTGGAATATGCCCCTGACAAGCCCGCTGTTCATGGCGCTTTCTATCACAGGCGGCGCTTTGCTCGCGGGTCAAATCACGCTGGCAATTCCGTTCCTAATCATTTCAGCAGGCATACAAGTCGCCTATTGGATCATGGGCGACGGACGCTTTGCCGCCTCTGGCACAAACATGGAAACGGCAACAGGCCTTGGCCATATCGGCAAGGTCAAAGCGTTTGAACCTCCGCACACCGGCACCAACTATCTGATGCGCGAATTCATCCATGTGGTGGGTCGCAAGCACGCCTTCAAACTACGCGCGATTGCGATGGTTCTGGGCTTTGCCCTGCCGCTGATCTTCTTGCTACTGCCCTTTGGTCACTTCTTCGCGCTGGTTGCGGTGCTGTGCCACGTCGCAGGCATCCTGACATCGCGCTGGCTGTTCTTCGCACAAGCAGAACACGTTGTGGGCTTGTACTACGGCAAACGCTAAAAGCGACTACTATGACGTCCACCTAGCATGGTGGGCGTCACTCTTGACGCAAGCTGACTTCCGTCCTCAGGATGCACACCGCGCGCAGATTGGACATCTCCAACAGCTCTGGATCGACGCGATAGGCGTCAAAGGCTTCACGGCTTGGAAATCTCAAAACATGTGTTTCGTGCGGCCCGTCACGCAATACTTGTGCGTGATCCTGCTCGATCAGAACGATCTCTGCACCGTGGCGAGCCATGATTTGAAACGCGCGCGCTTCAAACGCTTCAAAGTCTGCAAAGCGCGCGTCTTTCACCCATAGTCTCGCCGTGACGACGACATTTGGCATAGCTCTAGACGCGCATCACTTGCGCCAGCTTCCAAACCATTTCTTCACACCGTCACTGGTGTTGGCGATGCTATCACCTGCGTCTTCCAGCACTGGATCAATATTCGCCTCGCGGAAGCGACGACAGCGAACCCAGATCGCCCATACGAAGGCGAAGAAGATGATCAGAATGTGATGTTGAGCCATGGGATCATGCGCACATTGGGATCATCCACTGCGCGCACACTGACCGCGTTCGGGAAGATCGACATGAATTCGTTGCGCCAGCCGTAGTGCTTGATGACCACCCATTGCGGCGTCTCAGCCACTGACTTTAGATCGGATGCTTCAGCCTGCAAATTCGTAGTGTCGAACTTGAAATATGGTGGCCATCCCCAGCCTGTATCCTCGTTGCGATACACCATCACGTTGTCATTGCTCAGGCGCGTTTGGATGAAAAACACATCGCGGTTCACAGATGTGACCGCATTGCCCGTGTCCGCACTTGCCCAGAAAAGCGAATTCTCACCAAAGTCGATCCGTTTTTCATAAGTATCGGTGATGCGCGCCACGTCGTGTTGCGGCAGCGTGTAGTGAAAAAAGGACGCGACCAAGACCCAGAAAGTGATCCAGAACGTCCATTTGATATAGCCCATCGATCAGGCTCCTCTTACATAAAATTCGTAGCGTAGATGATGAACGAAACGATGCCGATCGGAATGACATAAACCCCTAGGATGAGTTTGCGTCGCAAGGACCCATCATACTCTTCGAGCCCTTTTTGTACAAACTCTTCGATGTTCGCACCCTCTGTACCACCCTCGCGCCACTCGGTTTCCAACTTGTCGCGTCGTACAGAGCGCGAATAGAGCGACAGGCAAATATACACAATCGTCAGTACGAAAAATCCGACAACGACCAGCCGTGCGAGTGCAAACATCCTATTTCCCCCTCACCGCGCCCCATGGGCCAACGGCAGCTATCTTTTTCTCACTGACGCCCCATGGGCCGTCTTTCTTTGGCGCGGGCACAGGTTGCTCCATCTCGGGTTCATGCCCGAAGAGCGCAGCGCGCGCGCCAGCTTTGTCCACTTGATACTCGCGTTCCAGAAATTCCGCCACATAGGATTTTTTGGTGTCATGCCACGTCGCGTAGAGTTGGTAGAACAGCTCTTTGTGACAAATGAACAACTGCCGCACGTCCTTTGGGCTAAGCTGCGACAGCAGCATATTAACCAAGTCGCGATTGCCGTGATCAGCACTGCGTAGCGTGTAGAAATAGGCCGGATGATCCGAGGTAATGCGCGGCCACTTGCCCCCCTCTTCCGCCCAGCGCAGCAAATCTGCGAGACCGTGAAACTCTTCCGGTAAGTCCTGTGCATGACGCCGTGCGAGCGCGCGAATGTCGCGCCGCGTCGCCCCTGCCAGATCAATCCCGCTTTCTTGCGCCACATCCACAACGATGAAATCCATCTTCTGACGCAAAATCGCCGCCGCATCGATGCCGCGCGCTTTGACGATAGGTTCCGCGAGGTCGTTATATTCCAAGAACTTCGCAATCTGATTGCGGTCCTTTGTGTCGAACACATATTTGATCGGCAGTTTGCCCAGCGCCTCTTTCATCCCTGATGAAATCAAAGCCGGATGATCCATCCCTTGGAACACATAGAGCCCGCCGAAATGCGCCGTCCAGAAATTGCGCTGCTCGAATTCCATCAGATCAAGCGCGATAGGATTGCGCGTGACATCGCCCGTGCGTTTGGCCGATGTGATCATGTCCGCGATCAGCACATCATCGAACCACGCATCTTCCTCGCGCATGAAACGGTCTACATTGTCCGCCAGCGCTTGCGCTTCAGCCACTGTGCCGCTTGTCGTGTCGGCCTCGATCTTGACCCGTCGAATATCAAACAGCTTTGCAGGGCCATCGACGCTATAAACCGAATTCACCAGTTCACCTGCCACCGCGTCGCGCGCGGTCAGCGCAAAGAGCTGTGGTTCGTTCTTTAGGATAAATTCCTTAAGAATTTCCCTAGAGGTCGAGAATTTCGCATTCAGCAACGGCGCGTTTTTCTGATCGGTGGTGAGCAGGATGAACTGGCGGTTCACTCCAGCGTGGTTGAGGTAGAGAGGGTCATCCAACTCATCCCCGATCTCGGGCGAGTAGCCAGAAATATCGATATGAAAATCGGTGAGTTTGGTTTGGTGGTTCGCCAGATGCTTGAGCGCACGGTTATAGCGTTCGATCAGCGCTGCGCTTTGCACGTGGATGAGATTGCCAAACATGAGGCCGCGTTGGATGAGGTGGATCATTGGGGTGATACTTCAATATCTTCGAGATCAGCCTTAAGACGCTCCCATTCACGTTTGAGAATGCCTCTTGCTACGATTGCCAAAGCTTTACGCCCTTCGTTTTGATCGGCAACAGGCGTTGCCAGGGCACTTTGTAATTTTGGATAGTCGATGTCATCAGGGTTCATTCGCATGAGAATTCGCGCCTGAAGGGTAACCAACGCTTTCTGTGACTCAACGCCAGTGTTAATCTCTGAGTTCCAAGTCAAAGCAGAATATTCCGCGATGTCATCCCGCATTTCATCAATCCATCTTTGCCGAAAATCTGCCAATTTCAATTGTCGTGACAAGCTCCGCTCGATTAGGCGCTGTTGGAACGCACGCCTCTCTGATGCTTTGTTTATCCTCCATGTTACAATCAGTGTTAGTAAAGGCATAACGATAAGGATCAGCAAAGCCTGTCGCTCGTCTATCCAAGCACTTAGGATATCGATAAAGTCAAATTTCATGCTGTGTATCCAAATTAGAAATCGCCGCCAAATTCCAAGATTGACCAAATTCTTCGATCCCTTGCAGTTGGCGATACATCATCCCTTAACCCGCTTGCGCATAAACAGACGCACCACCCAAACCACAGGCGTGACCAGAAAGAACCAACCGAGTATGTCCCGCATCCGCTTCATCCCTTGCTCTCCAAATACCGCTTCTTCGCCACCTCTGTGCGCTCGTAATCCCGCACCATCACATCAATCGCGACTTCATCGCTCTTGTCGGCATAGCGGAACTCACTATCGGCGTAACGGTTGATCTCTTGAACGACCATTTCCACCGTGATCGGCTTGCGTAGCTCGGAGATCATGCCTTTCTTGGCGTCATAGTCTTTGAACAGGAACAACTCAGGCTCTTCCATCCATTCATCGGGCAATTCAAAGTCCATCGCGCGCACTTTTACAGCGTCCGTGATGTTCTTGATCGCGCGCCCTGTGAAACGTTCATCCGCCTCCTGAATCCCTTTCAAATAGGTGCCGAGTTTCGCAATCGTATCCAACTCACCCACTTGGCTTTGCACAGCGTCAAAGACCACAGCCAGCCCTTCCTCATGCGGCCTGCCATGGCTGGCAAAGCTGGCTGCAACCGCCTTTTGGATCGCTTGCGCCTCGAACACATCATGCTCGCCCAGCGGAATATCGTGGTTCTTGCCCATAAGCAGATAGAGGATGTCGATATAATCATCGCGCGTTTGCGGACCATCCACGAGGAAGCGAGCACCGGCGCGTTGGCGCAGCGCATCATCGACGTTTTCGGGGTAGTTAGAGAACATCCCAAACGTACAATTCCCGCGCACAACAGTGTTAGCGCCCGCAAAACTCTCCATCAGAACGGCGGTAATTTCGAGCTGCCCCGCAGAAGACTGTCGATCCCCACGTTTACCCGCAAGCTGGTCGATATCGTCAATCGTACCAAAGCCAATTACGGACGGGTCGATGATATTATTGATAAATGCCTTGGCATTTTGGCCGGACTTACCTTGGTAGCTGTCGATATTATCGGTTGATAGGTTCTGGTAACGGAACGGGTATCCCGCCGTCTCGCAATAGCCCGAAATCAGCCCTGCCATCATCTGGATCAGCGTGGTTTTTCCCGTCCCCGGCGCACCGTCCCCCATGAAGGTAAAGATGAACCCACCTAGATCGGCAAACGGATTCAAGCGGCGCTCGAAATCATAAGCCATCAGCATTTTGGCGAGCTTCATCGACTGGTACTTGGCGATGTGGTTGCCAACGACTTCGTTCGGCTTCTTGAATGTCATGGTCAGCTTGGACGCTTTGCCCTTGGACGCGGGTGTAAACCCATTGACCACGAAATCATCCGCTTCGACCTTCCAAGTCGCCGACGTAAACGCCTCTAAACGACCCGTTGACCCAGCGCGCGCGGCGACCTTGTCCATCAACGCTTCGGCATATGCACTCACAGTCGCGATCAGTTTGGGATCATCATCCGCGTGATCCGCAATGTCCTGATCCAACTCCCACAAAACGCCGTGCAAGGCCAAAGGCGCGTTGTCGGTCAAAATTTCCTCAACATCGCCCAAAGTCACAGACACTTCGCTCGCATGGGACGCCAGCAAGAACGAGGACGCCGACGCAAACACATAGAGCGAAATCAGCGCCTCTGCCGTGAGCATCTCGGAAAACTCAGCCTTTTTAGCAGTCGAAACACCGCCGCCCAAATTGGCGCGTTTCAAATCGCTTAACCCAACCTGCTCTGCATAATTCTCCGCGACCGCCATAGAAATCGCCAAAGCGCGGCGCAACGCATTCATCACGCTCGCTTGCAACGGCGACACCAGTGCCTCGCCGCCATCCGCGCCTTCAATACGCGCCAAAAGCTGAACCCCTTCAGCGCGCGCAGTAGATCGTGTCACCAAACCCGGCGTCGTCGAGCGGAACCGCCGCCGAGTACCAATGCCAGCCGATTTCTTGACGGCAACGTCGCGACCCTTGGCCACACGCGGCGTGTGGTCGAAACCTTGCAACAACGCCAAAGCCGCACCGTAATGCTTTTCAATATCCGCTTCACGCAATTCCATCTGATCCGCTGTCACGCTCATTCAACTCACTCCCGAAATGTCTTCATCTTTCCAAATAAACTTCCCCCGGAGGGGACGACGCCACAAAAGGTGTCATCGATAGCTGAGCACACGCCCGCCAGAGCTCACCACAAACTTGCGCACGCTCGAAAAACCGGGCGGGTTCTTTTCTTCCAAAACCTGATAAGGTCGTTGCGGCAAAATGATGCTCCGCTCCATTCGCGTAGCTCCTGTATCCGCACCGCGCCCCGCGAAAGGATCAAGCGCAAAGACCTCGCGATCCACAGTCCCGAACCAGCCAGCGCGTTCTTTCTCAACACGCTCGCTTTCCAACTCTTCGCGCGTCCACGCCAGCGCCCAATCTTCGCCTTCGGGCGCTTTCGCCTCGGCCAGAACATCATGCAAAGGGCCGGACTGACGCGTATAGCCGTGGGAGTACATCGGACCCAAATGGAAACGCCGCAGACCTTTAGGGTGCAGATCGTCGAACGTCTCATCAAAGCCTTTGGCAATTGTGAGCAACTTCAGCCCAGCCAGCGCTTGCCCCATCAGATGCGCTTGCACTTCTGGCCAACGATATTGATCTTTGGGCAGAGCATTGCGTCCGCTGTCTTCAAGCTCCATCAAATAGACCACAGGCAAGTTCACTTGGCTGTCATAGACCGCCCAATGAATAAGAAACTTGCGCCGTCCATCAGCCAAGTTCTCAACCCAAACGCACTCAGGATCATTCTGTGCCCAAAACAATTCCCCGCGCGCGAGTTCCTCGTAATAAAGCCGTTGAGACAGGGCAAATTGCAGCTTCGTCGGCAATTCCTGATCGCCCACAATGCGGCGCACCATTTGTTCTTTGTATTGCTCCACAGAGGGCATATTCGCCAGATGCTTTTCCGCCTGCGCCGCATCATTCGCCATGGTCAGCAATTCGCGATGCACCGGAAACCCGCTCTCGCGCGTGTCCATTGAGAGCGAGCCAAAGAACTGGCCTGTGTCGCGCCCGACCAGCAGGTATTTCATGCTAAGTGCGCGAAAGGTGAAGGAGAGCTTCGTCACATAGCGCGTGATGACTTCAACATCCGCTTTACTGAGCCGCCCTTCCGCTTGCATAACACCAGCGACCCGAGTCAGATGTTGCGTTATTTTCCCGAACTTGCGGAAATAGCGGCGCGAGGCGAAGGCATCACTGAGACCAGCGTGATCTTGGGTTGGATCGGTCACGTATTGCCCCACTTCCGAAATACCAAAACCGAACCAGCCAATATCAACGCAACTCCGAGAAAGAGAGCCGTTGGAAAGGCAATGAACCCTACGAAATAGACCCAGCCCGCCAATGCAGACAGCCAGCCTAAGCCGGCATCGCCGGCATCCCTGACGTACGCCCCGATCAAAGGCGCTAAGATCGCCAAAAGGCTGAGCAATAGGCCAAACTTAATGCACCGCACAGCTGTCGTTACCCACCATACGCATTGCTATCATGCTTCTCGACGATCTGCGCAAACCTACGCGCGAAACGCTCGTCCGCCTTCGCTTTCGCTTCCAACACTTCCCGCGCAAAGACCATGTGATCCTCATGCGCTTCCATCATGTCGGCCATACGCTGGTTCGTAGCTGTGCCTATCGCGGCCATGGCGGTTTGGGCTTCTTGATCAGTCTCGACGCCAATCTCGTTGATCCGGTGCGCCACGTCTTGCTGCTGCGCAGTCTTCAAGGATTTGGTCAGAGCATCGTAGAGAACCACACGTTGCTTCGTGTCCGTCTCTAGCTTGTTGATCAAAACCATCTGCGTCGCCGCTTGGTTCTGCAAACTATCAATCCAGGTTTTGCCCTTTTCGATGTAGCGCTCAAGCGTCTGTGACTTCGCCAACTTGACCTGCTCTGACTGCACCAACTCGTTGTACTTGGCGTTCATATCCGCCAGCTCTGTTTCCAGCTTGGTGCGTGCGGCGGCGTCTTGTTCAACGGCGATCTTATTTTCCAAAGCGATAATCTTCGGATCCATCGCCATGATGTCCTGCTTAACGCCTTCCAGCTCGCCCACCGTAAATTCACGTTCGTCTAGCGTTTCCGCCAAGTTCGCTTCAACTTTGGTCTTTTGATCATTCAAAACACCCAGCTGCCCTTGAAGCAATTTGGTGATCACGTCGGATTTCGAAATCAGGTCTTGCAGCTTGTCATCGATCGAGGCCGTGCGCACACGCTCTTGGCGCATCGCATCTGATTTCGCACCTGCGAAAATCCCGACAAAGCTTTCCCAACCCGTCTTATTGCGCATCTCATCAAAGTCTTTGGAGAACGCGGCTGTGACGTCATCGAGGCCCATAATCAGCTCTGCGATATTGGCGTTCATCACGTCTGTGTGGGCGTGCACGTCTTCAAGGCTCGCGTTTTCGATATCGATCATCGCATCATCGCCCGCCTTCATCTTTTGGCGCGCAACTTCGATACGGCTGGTGAGTTCGGAAATTTTGGACTGCGCCTCGGCAACTTGGCTTTGCGATTCAGCCACTTGGCTTGCAAAATCTGACATATAAAATTCTCCCGTCTTATTTGGTCTTGGTGTTAATATAGTTATGTTAAGCAGATTTACATCACTTCATACCGCAAGAATCCGTTTGAGTGTCGCAAAACTCGTGGCAGTTGGGAAGCGGCATCGTTAAAGATGCTGCAAAACTGTGCATATAGGAGCGCGTGATGAGCTGGTCAGCTGATAAAACCGAAGTCAAAAGCTGGAACGAATGGGACACATTGCGCCACGTGATCGTGGGTCGCGCCGATGATTGCCACATTCCACCAGAGGAGCCCGCATTGGACGCAAAAGTCCCCGAGGACAGCGACATGCGCGGTCAATGGGGACGCCGTCCGCAAGAAACGATTGATCGCGCGAACGAGCTTTTGGACAATTTCGCGGGGATGCTTGAAAAGCGTGGTCTACGTGTTGATCGTCCGACGTCAATTGATCACTCTGTGCCTGCAACGACACCTGATTTTCATACGGAAAGCCAGTTTGGCTGTATGCCGCCCCGCGATGTCTTGCTCACCGTTGGTCACGAGATGCTAGAAGCGACGATGTCCTATCGCTGCCGCTGGTTTGAGTATCTGAATTATCGCCCTCTCATGCAGCAGTACTTTAACGAAGATCCTAAGTTCCGCCATGAAAGCGCACCCAAGCCGCGTTTGACGGATGCGGATTATCACCCTGACTATCTGAGCGAAAAGATCGGCGATGCAAAGCGTTTGGAATGGGCGGAACAGAAGTTCTTTGTGACCACCGAAGAAGAGCCTTTGTTCGATGCGGCGGACGTTTTGCGTTTCGGCAAGGACTTGGTCGTGCAGCACGGTTTCACGACGAACCTTAAAGGGATTGAATGGCTACGCCGTCACTTCCCCGATCACCGCGTACACACGGTGAATTTCCCGGGTGATCCCTATCCGATCCACATTGACGCCACCTTCACACCTTTGCGCCCTGGTCTCATTCTCAACAACCCACAGCGTCGTTTGCCGGAAGATCAACGCAAGATGTTTGAAGGCAATGATTGGGAGATCGTGGACAGTGCGCAGCCCGCGCATAACACCCCGCCGCCGTTGTGCTACTCGTCTACGTGGCTCAGCATGAATGTGTTGGTGCTTGATCCGAAAACCGTCTGTGTGGAAAAATCAGAGGTCTATCAGGCTGAGCAGATGGACAAGCTTGGCATGGAAGTTGTCGAAGTAGAGCTGCGCGATGCCTACGCGTTTGGTGGTGGTTTGCACTGTTGCACAGCAGATGTGTACCGCGACGGCGAGTGCGAAGATTACTTTCCGAATATGTAAAACCTAAAGTTCGATATCGTTCTTGGTTTCCTCTCTTCGTAAATATCCCGGGGAGCACGAGGGGCTGTCCCCTCGCGCCGGTCGGATGGCGCGCAAGCGTCATCCGAAACTTATTCACCCAACAACATTGAACTCAGGTCCATAGGGATACTTGGTGATGTTTTCGTTGCCATCCTCATGGATGATCAGAATGTCATGCTCACGATATCCACCAGCACCGGGTTGGTCGTTGGCAATTGTCAGCATAGGCTCCATAGAAATCACATGACCCGCCTCAAGAACGGTGTCGATGTCTTCGCGCAGTTCAAGACCTGCTTCACGACCGTAGTAGTGCGATAGAACACCGAAAGAGTGGCCATATCCAAACGTGCGGTACTGAAGCAAATCACGTTCAGCGAAGAATTCGTTGATTTCGTTCGTGACCTCTGCACAGCTCGCACCGGGTTGAAGCAGCGAAATGCCCAGCTCATGCGCGCCGACATTGGCTTCCCAAATTTTGAGCGATGCATCGTCAACCTCGCCGACAAACATCGTGCGTTCCAGTGCTGTATAGTAACCAGAAATCATCGGGAAAGTGTTCAAAGACAGGATATCGCCACGCTGTAATTTGCGAGACGTTACAGGGTTGTGTGCACCGTCAGTGTTAATACCCGACTGGAACCAGACCCATGTATCGCGATATTCGGCGTCGGGGAACTGTTTGGCAATCTCGACTTCCATCGCATCGCGGCCCGCCATGGCGACGTCGATTTCTCGCACGCCCTCACGAACCGCATCTTTGATCGCAAAACCACCAACGTCAGCAACGGATGCGCCCGCACGGATCAGCACCAATTCTGCGTCAGATTTGTGCATCCGCTGAATCATTGTCGCTTCGTACAAATCGACCGAGCTGGATGGTGCGAGAAAACTGTCCAACTTGGCTTTTTGCAAAAGGCTGAGATGATCGCTCTCGTAGCCAATGCACTTGCCTTTGCCGGCCACAGATTCAATCGCGCGCCAATAGTTGTCGCGCTGCCAATCCGTGTAGGTGATGTTGTCGCCATAGCAACGTCGCCACGGTTGGCCCGCGTCAATCCCTGCGGAAATTGTGACGGATGTTTCAGGTGTGACAACAAGTGCATAAGGGCGTCCAAACGCGCAGTATGTAAATCCTGAGTAGTAGGAAATGTTGTGCATGGAACTGAACACAGCGGCATCCACACCCATGTCAAACATGATTTTGCGCAGCTTGCTCAAGCGGCTTTCGTACTCCGCATTGCCAAATTGTAGGGGGGCTTTTTCGCCGTTGTGAAAACGGTAGAAGTTTGGTCGTGCAGTCATCTTGTGACCTCCATTTTGACGCATCAAAGAGAGGTCCCGGCGTTCAGGACGTAGTTATGTGAGTTCGTCGGTTGCCCAGACGGGGCGACGCCATCGCCCGTGGACATCTTCGCACGTGCTTGTGCAAGGCCGCAGGCCAATCCGCGCCACAGACCGTTCCAAATCCGACACAGGCTGCGCTGCACTAGACAAAATCACGCCGCCATGCTTTGCGTTTGCCAAACATCGCTTTTGGAGAAGATCATGCTCGACACACCTACAAACCTCGCGTCTCTATTAAAAGACCCCAGCCTCTTGGTCACAAAAGCCTACATTGGCGGCGAATGGGTTGATGGCGAAAATGGTGCAACCTTTGATATTTTGAACCCTGCGCGCGGTGACGTCATCGCACAAGTTGCCGATCTGAGCCGCGCCCAAGTGGCGGGAGCCATCGCACAAGCACAAGTGGCGCAAAAAGAATGGGCCAAGAAGACCGGCAAAGAGCGCTGCAATATCCTGCGCAAATGGTACGAACTGATGATGGAAAACCAAGCGGATCTCGCCACCATCCTGACGGCTGAGCAAGGCAAGCCAATGGCAGAAGCAATGGGCGAAATTGCATATGGCGCATCGTTCATCGAGTATTTCGCGGAAGAGGCCAAACGCATCTACGGCGAGACCATCCCAGGTCATCAGCCAGACAAACGTATCACAGTGATAAAACAACCAATTGGCGTTGCAGCCTCCATCACACCTTGGAATTTCCCGAACGCCATGATCGCGCGCAAAGTAGCGCCTGCGCTGGCGGCAGGGTGCTCTATGGTCGCGCGCCCCGCAGAGGACACGCCATTGTCTGCGCTGGTCATGGGCGTTTTGGCGGAGCGAGCGGGCATTCCAGCGGGGGTTTTGAACATCCTGCCCTCAACTCTGTCGAGCGAGATTGGCAAAGAGTTTTGCGAAAACCCGGCAGTGCGTAAGCTGACGTTCACTGGCTCAACGCAAGTGGGTCGCATCTTACTGCGCCAAGCCGCCGATCAAGTGATGAAGTGCTCTATGGAGCTGGGCGGCAACGCGCCATTCATCGTGTTCGATGACGCGGACATTGATGCCGCTGTTGACGGTGCAATCATGTGCAAGTTCCGCAATGCAGGTCAAACCTGTGTCTGCGCCAACCGCATTTATGTTCAATCCGGCGTCTACGATGAGTTCGCCGAGAAATTGGCCGCCAAAGTTGGGGCCATGAGCATTGGTGACGGCTTGGCCGGTACTGTTGATTTCGGTCCTTTGATCAATTCAAAGGCAGCCGAGAAAGTGACGGCACATATCGCAGATGCAAAGGCGAAAGGTGCCAAGGTTATTTTGGGCGGCGACCTAGGCATGCAAGGCAACTTCATCGCGCCGACAATTGTAACCGGGGCGACAAAAGACATGGCGTTCTCAACGGAAGAAACCTTTGGGCCACTGGCACCTTTGTTTAAGTTTGAAGATGAAGACGAAGTGATCGCACTTGCCAATGACACGATCTTTGGACTGGCGTCTTACTTCTACGCCAATGATCTGAGCCGCGTTTATAAAGTCGCTGAAGCGCTAGAATACGGAATTGTTGGTGTGAACACTGGCATCATTTCGACAGAAGTCGCACCGTTTGGCGGCGTGAAGCAATCTGGCCTTGGCCGCGAAGGTTCGCGCCATGGGATCGAAGATTACCTCGAGATGAAATACATCTGTATGTCGGTCTAACGGCTGTTTGCAAGGCAGTGCTCAGTGAGGACCAAATGACCAGCGGTGACTTTCAAAAAACGATCGATGCGCTTGGTGGCGATGACATGCCACGCGTTTGGTCGTTGATCGTCACCGTTTTTGGCGATCTTGCACAACGCAACGGGGATGAGATCGCTGGACCTGTTCTAGGCGAAATTCTCGCGCCTGTTGGCGTGCGCCCCGAAGCGATGCGCGTGGCGTTACATCGATTACGCAACGAAGGCTGGATCGAAACCCGCAAGCAAGGTCGCACAGCTCTGCATGGGCTCAGCACGTTTGGGCTCGCGCAGAGCGCTGCCGCGAGTAAACAGATCTATGGGACCACCCAGCAAGCGGACCTCGATTGGCACATCTTATGTTTTGCGCCGAGCACGTCGACGCAAGAGCAGACCCGCAGCAAAACCTTGGCGCTGCGCGGTTATGTGAACGCGACGAGTGGGATCTATATCAAAAGCGGTGCTGCTAATCATATCGCGGACGACGCCATTATTCTTCAAGGTGAGATGAAAAACGTTCCATCCTGGCTGAGTGACGTTCTCGCGCCTATGCCTTTGCGCGCAGGTTTTCAAAAGCTTGCTCAAGCGCTTGAGACGATCAACATCGATGAGTCATTCGCGCGCGCTTTGACACCACTGCAAACAGCAACACTGCGCACATTGATTGTTCATCATTGGCGCAAACTGGTGTTGAAATTGCCGCTTGCCCCTGATGTTCTTTTTGGGAATGATTTTGAAGGCACGCAGTGCCGTGATCAGGTTCTACGCGCCCTAAAGCTGTTAGAGCGCCCCAAGAGATTTCAGACTTCGCCTGAGCGGCGCTCGAGTTCCAGCAAAGACGCAAGTCCTGCGCGGTAATCAGGAAAGAGTAACTTCACCCCCAGCTCGAACTTGATCAGATCATTTCGAACGCGTTTGCTTTCGGCATAAAAACTACGAGCCATAGGCGTCATTTCGGCTGTCTCGAAATCAACTTCTGGCGGTAAAGGCATCCCAAGCAATTCTGCGGCATGTGCAATCACGTCCTGCGGCGGGGCGGGATCATCATCACACATGTTGTAGATCGCTCCGGGATTGGGCCGCGCGATGGACGCTGCGAGGATCTGCGCAATGTCCTCAACATGGATACGACTGAAAACCTGACCCTTTTTGATGATGCGTCGTGCGGTCCCTGCCCGCACCTTTGAAAAAGGTCCGCGACCAGGGCCATAAATGCCTGCAAGACGGAATATATGAAGCGGTAGGTTCGCAATTGACTGCCAATCCGCCTCTGCCGCAACACGCATTTGACCGCGTTTGGTGGCCGGATTCAGTGGGCTGCTCTCATCCACCCAATCGCCATTTGCATCCCCATAAACACCTGTCGTGGACAGGTATCCGACCCATTCTAGGTTGGGCGCATGTTTGGTGATGTCCTCACGCAAAGCGTTGAGAACAGGATCTCCGTCAGCACCCGGCGCAGCGGAAATGAGGAGATGGGTTGCGGAGGCAAGTTCCTCGCGTAGATCAGCGCCGGGCCAGATTTTTGGCGTGACGCCCGTGGCCTTAAGTGCTTTGGCTTTGTCGTCTGAACGGGTGGTTCCAGTAATCGCAAAGCCCTGATCGAGCAGAAGCGGCGTCAAGGCACGCGCCGAAAAACCGTGGCCGAAAGAAAGGAGATGTTTTGTCATATCCTTGTTGTGCGTCAGGTCTGGGAGGGTTGCAAGAGTGCGTCATTATCGTTTGAGTGGACCTTATGAATGATGATCCAGATTTAGAAGCGGCCTATGGGCTGGAGGGGCCTGAAGGCTCAAAGAAACTCTATGCACAATGGGCGCAGAGTTACGACAGCAGCTTTGCCGCAGATATGCAGTATCGCGCGCCAAACGCGGTTGCGCAGTGTTATACACGGATTTCCGGCGCGTCGCCTGTTTTGGACTTGGGCGCAGGCACAGGGTTGCTGGGAGCAGAGCTGATGCGGCTTGGTGTAAGCGCGGTAGATGGCACAGATATTTCGCCGGAAATGTTGGCGCAAGCAAAGAAGAAGGGCGTTTATCAACGGCTTTTTGAAGGCGATCTGACCCAGCAGCTTGATTTTGAAACTGGCGCTTATGCAGGGATTGTCAGCTCTGGCACGTTCACCCATGGGCATGTGGGGCCAGAGGCATTGAGCGAAGTTCTTAGGTGTATGGCGCGCGGCGCTTGGGCGGTGTTGAGCGTGAATGCGGCTCATTGGGAAGCACTTGGGTTTGAAACGGTTTTAGAGCGCGAAGCAATGCAGATTGCAGAATGGCACAAGGACGATTTCGCACTTTATGGCAAAGGCGCGCAAGGCTCACACGCCAAGGACAAAGGTTGGCTATTGCAGATGCGCAAAGCCTAGGAATACATCCGTTTCTTACGTGCGCGGGTCTCGACAGTATCTTCGGGCGTGCCGTTATGGAACGTGCCGAACCAGCGGTCCCATGGCATTTCCTGATTGCCGTAATTGCACTCGTAGTAGCGGTGATGCAGCTGGTGATAAAACGTACCCAGCGCGAGGCGGCGCTTGTCTTTGATCAACAAATCCTCATAGCCCGTATGTGACATTGCAGCCCCCGGCCCAAGGTAGATGACGTGGAAAATCACAAGGATCGGATCACTTGGGATGATCCAATGGATGCACAGTGATGAGATGTAGAGCAAGTGTTCAACGGGGTGCATGGACAGGCCGGACCAAGGGCCGACATTAACATTGCGATGATGGAGCGAATGTACGTGGGTGTAGAGGAATGGGACATGCAACAGGCGGTGCACCCAATAGAAATGGAAGGCGGACCAGATGGGGAGCAAGATCAGGGATAGCGCGAACCAGATCGGGTTACTGAGTGGCGTGATCACAGGCGTATAGCCGTTCGCCATAAGCCACATCGTAAGAACCGTGAACGCCGTCAGAACGCCAACACCAGAGGTGAGCGACCAGAACATGTTGTCGTGCACTTGGTTAGAGAATTTCCAAAGTTTGTTGCCGCGCGCCATGTCGCGTTTGTCAAATTTCAGCTCGGATCCCTGCCCTTTGCGCATGAAGAAATACCAGTGTAGCGTGCCCGCGCACAGCGCGACCAAAGCGAAATTGGCGAGCCAGACTTGGAAAATCCAACCGGCTTGAATAGTTTTCGCATCGGCGAAATCTGGATAGATCCAAAGCCAGATCGCAACGGCGAGCAAGACCATGATCACACGCTCTGACAGAGACAGCCAGTTTCGTGCAAACCAACGGGCGAGGAAGCCGGGCTTGGGCGGCCATTTAAAGATCGACCCGTCCGCGAGCGGCAGATCAGGGTGATAGTTCCAGTCTTTGGAAATAGGATCGCTCATATCAGGCACCGTTTAGGAAGAATAGTTTGACCCTTCATCATCAAGGATCGCTTTGAGTTCCGCCAAATGGCGCTCGTCTTGCTCTGGATAACCCTCAAGCTCTTGCGCGGTTTTTTCTGCAATATCATCAGGCAAAACGCGCAACGGCTGGCCGGTTTGCAAAGCCCGAATGTATGTCTCGCAAGAGCGTTCAAAATAGAACAGACGGTTGAAGGTATCCGCGACGGTATCGCCAATGATCATCACGCCGTGATTGCCCATGACCATCACTTTCTTCTTGGGATCATCAAATAGTTTCGCGCAACGCTCGCCCTCTTCTTCGAACGCAAGACCGCCGTAGTTTTCATCGACCACCACGCGATTGTAAAACGTGGCAGAGTTCTGATCGATAGGTGGTAAACGACTGTCCGCAAGGGATGCCAGTACCGTCGCAAAGATCGAATGCACGTGCATGGCACAACGCGCGTGGGGGCAGTGTCGATGCATCCCGCCATGCAAACCCCAAGCAGTTGGATCAGGGGCATCTGGCCCCTCTAACGTCTCAGGATCATTTGCATCAACGATGATCAAATCAGAGGCTTTGACACGGCTGAAATGTACTTGATTGGGGTTCATCAGGAACCGTGTACCTTCATCGTTGATCGACAAGGAAAAGTGGTTTGCGACGCCCTCGTGCATGTTGAGACGCGCTGTCCAACGAAAGGCGGCGGCGAGGTCAACGCGCTCTTGCCAGTGATCCATATTCGGGCGTGTCGCTGCGTTCATTGTGTGTTGCTTTCTTCTTGTGTGAGCTGGCGGGACGGCACCCATGCATAGCCGTTCGCGCATAGGATACAGGCTTCACGTAGACCATGGGGCTTGTTGGTCGGTTCTTGCAGAATATGTCCGCCTGCACCTTCGGCTTTGCTCGCAGCGACATCAGGATCGGTCGCAAACAGATGGAATGCAGCGCCGCCACCGCGTGGACCAGATTCGGGCATCAGTGACGGTAAAGGGTGCGAATGATAGGTGCCATCGCTGTGAAGTTGGAATACTTGATCGCCGTAGGTCATGATCGCGAAATCGGGCGATACGCGGTGTGCTTTGATGCCAAAAACTTCGCTCAAGAACGCCGCTTGCGCCACGACATCGCGCACCAGTATGTTCAGGCCCAACCCCGTGAGGGAGGCTCCGAAATCGGCAGCACCGACTGTCTCATAGTCCATTTTTGCAGCTCCTGTGCGCGTTCAATCAGATGCTTGAACATCCCTCAAGCTCATGTCAACTTTGCACATGAATTCAACGAACTTCAAAACATGGGCGCAAAGTGCGCCGAGATTGGTCGCTGTTGCAGCGGGACGCGCAGCCGCAGACCTTGTGATCAAAGGCGGCACATGGGTGAATGTCCACACTCGCGAGTGCCTTGAGAACCACGATCTGGCCATCGCAGACGGACGCTTTGCCTATTGCGGACCGGATGCGTCCCATTGCGTTGGACCTGAGACCGAAGTCATCGAGGCCAATGGACGCTACATGATCCCCGGTCTGTGCGACGGGCACATGCATATCGAATCTGGCATGCTGACCCCTGCTGAATTTGCGCGCGCGGTGATACCGCATGGCACCACGTCAATGTTCACAGACCCACACGAGATCGCCAATGTTTTGGGCCTCGCGGGTGTGCGCATGATGCATGACGAAGCACTGATGCAGCCGATCAACATCTTCACGCAGATGCCATCCTGTGCGCCCTCCGCGCCGGGATTGGAGACCACGGGTTTCGAAATTTCAGCCGAAGATGTGGCCGAGGCGATGGCATGGCCTGGTATCATCGGGCTGGGCGAGATGATGAACTTTCCAGGCGTTGTGAACGGTGATCCCCAGATGCTCGCGGAGATTGCGGCGACGCAGAACGCAGGCAAGACTGTTGGCGGGCATTATGCGTCGCCCGATCTTGGACCTGCGTTTCATGCTTATGCGGCCGGTGGGCCTGCGGATGACCATGAGGGCACATGTGAAGCCGACGCAATTGCGCGCGCGCGTCAAGGCATGCGGCACATGATGCGGCTTGGCTCTGCTTGGTATGATGTGGAAAGCCAGATTACTGCCGTGACAGAAAAGGGCCTAGACCCGCGGAGTTTCATCCTTTGCACGGACGATAGTCATTCGGGAACTATCGTGAATGAAGGGCATATGAACCGCGTCGTGCGTCATGCAATTGAGTGCGGCTGTGATCCTGTGATTGCGCTGCAAATGGCGACGATCAATACGGCGACGCATTTCGGATTAGAGCGTGAGCTAGGCTCTATCGCGCCGGGGCGGCGGGCGGATGTTATTCTGACCTCTGATCTCAAGACCTTGCCGATCGAACATGTGATTGCACGCGGTCAAACCGTGGCGCGGATTGGCATTTGCGAAGTGGACTGTCCGCATTTCGATTGGCCGCGGCATGCGCGCAACACTGTGCATATGGGACCTGCAAAAACCGCTGAAGCGTTTGAAATCAGTGCGCCGGATGGCGCGAATACGGTACGCGCCAATGTGATTGGCGTGGTGGAGAACCAAGCGCCGACGAAAGCCTTGAAAGCAGATTTGCCTGTTACCGACGGACTTGTTGAAACCGCTGGCGACGTTTGCCAGATTGCTTTGGTCGAACGTCACCGCGCAACAGGCAGTGTGGTGAATGGCTTTGTTTCTGGCTTCGGTTACAAGGGCAAGATGGCTATGGCCTCGACAGTGGCCCATGACAGTCACCATATGATCGTTGTTGGCACAGATCGCGCGATGATGGCTCAAGCGGCGAACAGATTGTCCGAGGTCGGCGGCGGCATCACCGTTTGGAAAGACGGCGCAGAGCTGGCGTTGGTGGAACTGCCCATCGCAGGTCTTATGTCTGACGAACCTGCCAAAACTGTCGCGCGCAAAGCTGATGCAATGGTCCAGGCCATGAATGAGTGCGGCTGCACATTGAACAACGCTTATATGCAGCATTCCTTGCTGGCTTTGGTGGTGATCCCTGAAATCAGGATTTCCGACCTTGGCCTTGTGGATGTTACGAAATTTGAACTGACCCCGCTCTTTGAAAGCTAGGGGCGTATTGAGGATATTTATGAACGATAAATCTGTAGTCACACCCAACGCCGCCCATCCAGAAGCCTACCGCGACCCCAAGGCGGCAGTGGACCAGCTGGTTAAGCTATATGAACAAGCGACGACTTTTCTGTGCGAAAAGTTCACCGAAGCGATGCAAAGTGGTCATCCCGGCCATCGTTACCGCGCGTTTTATCCTGAGATCCGGATCACCACGACCAGCTTTGCTAAAATCGATAGCCGCCTCAGTTTTGGTCACGTGTCATCGCCGGGCATGCACGCGGCGACGATCACGCGGCCTGATTTGTTTCGCAAATATCTGGAACAGCAAATCGCGCTTTTGATCGAAAACCACGATGTCGCGGTTGGGATCAGTGTCTCTGACACGCCCATCCCAGTCCATTTTGCTGTCGCCAATGATGCGGGCATATCTGTGCCGCAAGACGGTGCAGCTGAATTTACGCTGCGCGATGTGTTTGATGTGCCAGACTTGAGCACGACAAACGATGATATCGTGAATGGCACTTATGAATTGCCAGAGGATGGAACAGAACCTCTCGCGCCGTTCACCGCGCAGCGCGTGGATTATTCGCTTGCAAGGCTGGCGCATTACACCGCGACCGAGCCTGAGCATTTCCAGAACCACGTGTTGTTTACCAACTACCAGTTCTATGTGTCCGAGTTCGAAGCCTATGCGCGAATGCAATTAGCTGATCCGAAAAGCGGCTACACCAGCTTTGTCAGCACAGGCAATGTTGTGATCACTTCGCCAGACGATGTGATCGAGCCCGTTATGAAGATGCCGCAAATGCCTACCTATCACTTGAAAAAAGCAGATGGCAGCGGGATCACATTGGTGAATATCGGGGTTGGCCCGTCGAATGCAAAGACTGCGACAGACCACGTCGCGGTCTTGCGTCCGCATGCATGGTTAATGGTTGGACACTGCGCGGGCCTGCGCAATTCGCAAAGCTTGGGTGATTTTGTCCTCGCCCATGCTTACTTGCGAGAAGACAAAGTGCTTGATGATGATCTTCCGGTCTGGGTGCCTGTTCCCGCGCTCGCGGAAATTCAGATCGCATTGGAAAAGGCAGTTGCCGAAGTGACCAAGCTAGAGGGCTATGACCTGAAGCGCATCATGCGAACAGGCACAGTGGCGTCAGTGGACAATCGCAACTGGGAGTTGCGCGATCAAGACGGGCCAGTGCAACGTCTGTCCCAATCCCGTGCCGTTGCACTTGATATGGAAAGCGCGACAATCGCCGCCAATGGCTTTCGTTTCCGCGTCCCTTACGGCACGCTTTTATGTGTCTCGGACAAGCCCCTTCATGGCGAATTGAAGCTGCCGGGAATGGCGTCAGATTTCTATACGACACAGGTCGCGCGGCATTTGATGATCGGGATTCGCGCGATGGAAACGCTTAGCAAAATGCCGCTGGAACGCATTCATAGTCGAAAATTACGCTCATTTCACGAAACTGCCTTCCTTTGACCTAGCGGAAACCAGCCAAAATACCTGTTTTTCGCACTTTTTTACATCTCTATGCGTTGTGCTAAGTATCAAGATAACGTTACATGCGTCAGTAGGGGCCCAATATACGGGCAGTAAAGGGAGACCATGAACATGGCAAAACCAATGACAAAAACTCAACTGGTCGCTGCGCTGGCTGACGAAATGGGCGTAGACAAAAAAGCGGGCGGCGTTGCGCTTGACGCTGTTTGCGCTCTGATCACTCGCGAAGTTTCCGGCGGTGGTGCTGTGACGCTTCCAGGCGTTGGCAAAATTTATTGCCGTGAGCGTCCTGAGCGTATGGTTCGCAACCCAGCAACGGGTGAGCAGATCAAGAAAGAAGCGGACAAGGTTGTTAAAATGACAATCGCGAAAGCCCTCAAAGACAGCGTTAACGGCTGATCTTGCTTTCACAACAAAATTACGGAAAGGGTCGCTCAGGTTGAGCGGCCCTTTTTACGTTTAGGAGCACCAAGATGGATCTGCGCGCACTTTTGATGGGCCTCGCCTTTGCGTTTATGTGGTCGAGTGCATTCACGTCCGCGCGCATCATTGTCCAAGACGCGCCACCGCTCGCGTCGCTTAGCTTGCGGTTCTTTTTGTCTGGTGTGATCGGCATCGCGATTGCCAAGGCGCTGGGGCAACATTGGAAGCTCACTTCTGGGCAATGGCGCGCGGTGTTTGTGTTTGGCCTGTGCCAGAACGCGCTGTATCTCGGTTTGAATTTTGTAGCGATGCAAACCATCGAAGCGTCGCTTGCATCTATCATCGCCTCGACGATGCCGCTGATGGTGGCGGGGGCTGGCTGGCTGTTCTTGAAGGACCGTTTGCCGCTCCAAGGGATCATCGGTCTTGTGTTGGGTATCGCAGGTGTTGTCCTGATCATGGGTGCGCGGTTTGATGGCAATGCTGATGCGTTTGGAATGGCGATTTGCGTGATTGGCGCGCTTGGATTGACCGTTGCGACGTTGGCGATGCGAGGTGCCTCATCGGGTGGCAATTTGTTGATGATCGTTGGTTTGCAAATGCTGGTCGGCTCAGCGATCCTTGGTGTCGTGTCAATCTTTACCGAGACGCTCTTCCTAAATCCGTCGATCAAACTCGCGACTGCTTTTGTCTACACCACTTTGATCCCCGGCCTTGTCGCAACCTTCATTTGGTTCAGTCTGGTTGAACGGATCGGCGCCGTGCGTGCCTCAACGTTCCACTTTCTCAACCCTTTCTTTGGCGTGTCGATTGCGGCGCTTCTTCTAGGGGAAAAACTCGGGCTCATGGATGTGGTCGGTGTTGTGATCATCACGGTTGGCATCTTGCTCGTGCAGCTATCGAAACAAAAACCCACGGATAGTTGAAGTGACACCTTGAGTGGTTTCGCCGTAGTGCATTCATATGGAACTTATCTTTGCATATGGCGCAGGACTGCTGACGCTGATTAATCCTTGCGTTTTGCCGGTCTTGCCAATCGTTTTGGCAACGGCCCTTCAGGCGAGTCGCTTGGGGCCTGTCGCATTGGCAGCTGGGATGAGCCTGTCATTCGTCGTGCTCGGCGTGTCCGTCACAGCCTTTGGTCGCGCGGTTGGCCTTACCACCGATGATATTGCGCAAGCGGGTGCAGTTTTGATGATCCTCTTTGGGATTGTGATGCTGGTGCCGCAAGCCTCTGCAGTCTTCTCGACCGCCACCGCTGGTTTTGCTGCGCGCGCCGATAGTGGGCTTGATGATGTGGACCGTGGATCGCTCACAGGACAGTTCGTTGGTGGCATGTTGCTGGGCGCAGTTTGGAGCCCTTGTGTGGGACCAACGCTCGGTGGCGCTATTTCACTAGCAAGCCAAGGCGAAAGCCTGCTGCGCGCGACGTCTATCATGGTGTTCTTCGCACTTGGTATCTCGACGATCATTCTCGTCCTCGGCTACGGAGCACGATCTGCATTGCAAAAACGCCAAGCTGCGATGCGCCGTTTCGCGATCGCTGCACGTCCGCTATTGGGCGCGATCTTTATCGCCGTCGGTCTTATGCTTTTCTTTAAGTGGCATTATGTGATTGAGAGCTGGTTGCTCGATATCATGCCGATCTGGCTACAAGACCTATCCGTTGCTTTGTAATTTGAACCTATCAAGGAGTTTAAAATGAACCGTAGAACTTTGATCTTGTCTGGCGCAGCGACGCTGATTTTACCTGCTGCCCCCGCCTTGGCCAAGAACGTAAACTATGTGCCTGGATTGCTGAACAGCACCAAGCAGCTGGCGACACTGTTTTTCTCGATTTCAAGGCGAGCTGGTGTGGCACGTGCCGCGCGCAGGGCCGTGTTTTGAAAAGCCTCAAGGAAGAGAACGCCGCTTACGCAGAGAACATCGTGTTCATCGATGTGGACTGGGACACATATGGCAATTCCGTCATGGCAGACCGCTTGAAGATCCCACGTCGCTCTACTTTGGTAGCCTTCAAAGGAAAGCAAGAGATTGGTCGCATTGTCGCGGACACCTCAAAGCGTAACATCAAGAAATTGGTGGATGCTGCTCTGAATGCCGCGACCGCTTAAGCCAAAAGACTGGCCGCTGGCCTGATGTATCCTGTGAGCGTCCCGCGCCAATTGGTGATCGGGGCGTTCATACGTTTCAGGGTTGCGGGGTGGTTCGCATCAAGCACGCCTACACGCACCAAAAGCGCTGCAATCGCGCATTCCGCACCTCGCGTTGTTCCATCTGCAATTTTGAGTGCTATGCCGAGTTGTTGCTCTGGCAAGATCGCCACATAGAACGCCTCTGCGCCAGTTTTGATCGCTGTGCGTCCCCCCATTGCGCGCATCAATTCCGTGCAAGCGCGTGTTTCACCCGCGACGAGTTCAGGATGCAGTGCCATCGCTTCAGTCAGGCGCGCAGCAGCAGTACTTACCCTGTCAGAGCGCGTATGCGCAGAGGAAAAGAAGCCCATCGCGCGTGCTATACCATGCAAGGAACTTGCGAAGTTCGGTGCAGAGCATCCATCGATCCCGAAACCGGGGGATATGAGTTGAGTGACTTCCTCAAACGCGTCAAGGCAGGCTTTTTGCACGGGATGCAAAGGGTCGATGTATTCAGGCCCTGCCTTGAGATGCTTGGTCAGCGTCAGAAAGCCCGCATGTTTGCCAGAACAGTTGTTGTGAATTTGACAAGGGCTGGCGTCCGTTTTGATCAAATCGGTCTTCGCAGGCACATCGTCAGGCATTTGTGGTCCGCAACGCATGTCATCATCACTAAATCCCAAATCATCTAACCACCGCGACACACGGTCGGTATGGATCGCAGCCCCTTGATGGGATGCACATGCAAGCGCAAGGTGTTCGGTGCCAAGACCCGCCGCATCCGCAGCGCCAGAAGTGATCAAAGGGATCCCTTGCAACATTTTGGAAGACGACCGCGGCAGCACGATTTCGTCGGGGTTGCCCCAAGCATCCACAATCTCGCCAGCACCATTGCAGATGACCGCATGGCCCAGATGCACGCTCTCTAGAAATTCACCACGCCAGATTTCTGCTAGGGGGACAGGTGTGCTCATGACAATCTCCAGAATTTGAACGGCGAAAAAATGCCAAGGAGGCATTCACCTGTGGTGGATTTCAGGCTAATGTGCTTTTGTCGAGAAGAAAAATGCCCTTTGCGACGCGAGCCGAGAACAGGCAATGCGCATGAGGGTCGCGATTGAGGTTAAGGACAGCTGGAGGCTGGACAAGATGAATTCATGGATCACGCGCACAAGTTTGGCGGCAGCGTTTGTTGTTGCAGCGACAGGCGCATTTGCTCAGGCACAGAGCACGAACCGCGTTGGCGCAAATACCGATTGGAGCGTTTTCGTTGAAAGCAATCCCAAGGAATGCTGGAGCGTTTCCTCTCCCAAAGAGACAGTCAATACACGTGACGGCCGCGTTGTTGCTGCCCGTCGCGGCGATATTTTACTATTTGTCTTCAATCGCCCCGGTTCCGGTGTGACAGGTCAGGTGACATTCACGGGTGGCTATCCTTTCGCGAGCGGCTCGACGGTGAATATGAATATCAGCGGTACGCAGTTTGAACTGTTCACTGATGGCGAATGGGCATGGCCTGCGACGCCCGCTGATGACGCAAAGATCATTACAGCGATGAAGCGTGGCAGCAGTGCAATCATGACTGCGCGCTCTGGCCGTGGTACGGAGACGAAAGATACGTTTTCTCTGCTTGGCTTTACAGCATCTGTTGAAGAGTCCGAGAAGCGCTGTAAGTAAACCAACTTACCAATGTGATTAAATGACGCCGTACCAAATTGGTGCGGCGTCTTTCATTTTAAGGCGAATCCGGTGTATAGCCCGCGCAACTCATTAAAGGTGATGTTCCAATGACGGCCACAGCTCCGATCACGCAAGACGTAATGACGATCCCGCGCAAAGTGCCTGAGGGTCCGACCAACCTTGTCGGTCTGACGCGCGACGGTATGCGCGCCGCGTTGATTGAGAGCGGCACACCTGAGAAACAAGCCAAGATGCGTGTCGGGCAGATTTGGCAGTGGATTTATCAATGGGGCAAGCGCGACTTTGCCGAGATGACGAACCTGAGCAAAGCGTTTCGCGCTGAGTTGGCTGAAAAATTCGTGATCGAAGTCCCCGAAGTCGTGACTCGTCAAGTGTCCGAGGACGGAACGCGCAAGTATCTCGTTAAGATTGCTGGCGGCCATGAGGTAGAGGTCGTCTATATCCCCGAAGAAGGTCGCGGCACGCTTTGTTTGAGTTCCCAAGTTGGGTGCACGCTGACCTGTTCCTTCTGCCACACAGGTACGCAAAAGCTGGTCCGCAATCTGACAGCAGGCGAAATCATCGGTCAAGTGATGATCGCACGCGATGATCTGGATGAATGGCCCGAACAAGGTGCGCCCAAGGACGAAACGCGTCTGCTGAGCAACATCGTTTTGATGGGGATGGGCGAGCCGCTTTATAACTTCGAGAACGTGCGTGACGCGATGAAGATTGCGATGGACCCTGAGGGAATCCAATTGTCGCGCCGTCGCATTACTTTATCCACGTCAGGCGTCGTGCCAGAGATCGCGCGCACAGCTGAGGAAATCGGCTGTCAGCTTGCAATTAGTTTTCACGCAACGACAGATGAAGTGCGCGACAAGCTGGTGCCGATCAACAAACGCTGGAATATCGCAGTGTTGGTCGAGGCTTTGCGCGCTTACCCGCGTGTTTCCAATTCCGAACGCATTACTTTTGAATACGTGATGCTGGAGGGTGTGAACGATAGCGAAGAAGATGCGCACCGGTTGGTCAAATTGATCGAGGGCATTCCGGCCAAAATTAACCTGATTCCTTTCAACGAATGGCCCGGTGCACCCTACAAACGCTCGTCCGGCAATCGTATCCATCGCTTTGCTGATATCATCTATAAAGCAGGCTATGCCTCGCCTATCCGCAAACCGCGCGGCGAGGATATTATGGCAGCTTGTGGTCAGCTCAAATCTGCGACCGAGCGTGCGCGCAAATCTCGCAAACAAATCGAGGCAGATGCCGGCCTGTAACATTTCAGGCATCGCTTCATGTAATATTCATATGTTGGGCCTACTTGTCAGTGGAGTTACCCGCGACGTCAAAGGTGCACATTGCGCACTCAAAAAGGACATAGTCCTGAGAGAGCGTGAAAGGTGCATCAAATATGACGTTCGTACCACCACTCAAGGAGACGACAATGACATATCACGCAGCAGACCCGATTACGATTTCACGCATTCTAGATCTCGTGCGCCCGGAACTCCGTAATGTTGCATCTCGCGATGAACTTAAACGCCGTTTGGCCCGTTTAGGGTATGGTTTCAGCGACACCCGTCGTGGCCGTATGCTCACAACGATGCCCCATGGTGTCGAAATCGCGCCAATGCCGCCTTCACTCACGACGTTTTAGAGCGCTCATAGGCGATCAAGCACCGTATTTTGCAAGAAACGTACTGACAGCGCCGTCAATGATGCGGTCTAACTCGGATTGCTCGAATACGGTCTGAACACCGAAAAGAATTTTCGGGAAAACGTCCGCTTTGCAAAGCTCACCAAATTGATCCGCGGCGAGATCAAAGTCGGTAATCTCAAGCTGCCCAGCTTCTGTAGCACTTTGCAAATAGGCCCCGATCTTTTCGCGCACGACCATTGGTCCACTTTGATAAAAAGCCAAACCAAGCTCGGGAAAACGATCCGCCTGCGCGACGCATATGCGAAACATGCGCTGCCCAAACTCAGAGGTTATGAAACCAAGCAAGTGACGCGCTGCGTTGCTTAGAACGACAGCTGGCGGTGCACTTTGATCAATATGCTCCATCGCTTCATCCGATTGGCGCGCACATTCGGTTTGCACCACAACGATAAACAAGCTCTCCTTATCTGGAAAATAGCTGTAAAGCGTTGCTTTAGACACGCCGCTGGCTTTGGCAACATGATCCATGTTGCTCGCACTGAAACCTTCAGCAAGAAACACATCTCGCGCCCCTGCCAAGACTTGATCGAATTTGCGTCCCTTGCGGATTGCAGTATTTTGAACGTTCACAGCCAACTCCAGAAACGCGGATCGACTGCCGCGATTGAGCGGTTTTGCTAACACAAACACGCGCGCATACCTACGGTGGTAACCAAACTTGTTGAAAAATCCTGTCACTGTGGCGTTTGAAGCAAGTCCAGGTCGCTTCCATCTTGCCCCGTTTCACATCGCAAGTTACCCCTTAGGCAATGCTTGATATCTTTTTACAAACGCTGCCATTCTTCGCTGTCATCGCCCTTGGCTATGGCGCGGGACGCACGGGGTTTTTTACGCCCGAGGCGACAGCCTATCTGACGAAATTCGTGTTTTACTTCGCGCTGTCCGCTATGCTCTTTCGCTTTTCAGCCACCTTGCCATTCAGCGAAGTCTGGAACGGGCGACTTGTTATCGCTTATCTTTGGGGCACAGCGTTTATCTATGGCGTCGCAACCATCGTGGCACTTTTGCGCAACCAAGGTCTCGCCAAAACCGCGATCGAAGCGCAATGCGCTGTCATCGGAAACACTGGTTTCTTAGGTGTGCCAATGTTGGTACTATTGATGGGCGAGCAAGCGATTGGCCCTGTAATGTTGGTTCTCGCTGTTGATCTCGTCGTTTTTTCCAGCCTGATCGTTATTCTCATGTCTATCGCCAAAGACGGACGCTTTGATCTTTCGATTTTCAAAACCATAGGGATCGGGTTACTCAAAAACCCGATGATCGTCTCAATGGTGCTTGGACTGAGTTGGTCTGCAACTGGCGCAGCTTTGCCCAAACCGGTCTTTGCTTTCACAGAACTGCTCGGCGCAGCTGCAACGCCCGGCGCTCTGTTTGCAATCGGAGCTTCGCTCGCCAGCAAGTCCACGGAAAAAATCGAGGTCGCTGCATGGTTGTCGTTTTGCAAACTGGTTTTGCACCCCGCCTTTGTCGCCATCGCCGCGATCTATATTTTCCCGCTCGATCCGTATTCTGCGGGCGTGATTATCGCCGCTGCCGCCTTGCCAGTCGCGGGCAACGTCTACATGTTGGCGCAGCATTACAACGTCGCCCCGCAACGGGTGTCCGCCGCCATTTTGGTCTCAACGGCTCTTAGCATTGTGACCGTTTCTTTAGTTATTGGATGGGTCAGCCAGCTTTAGCCCGCGACCCACACACAGGAGTTAAGATTTATGAAAACCATTTCCGAGAACGCATGTTTCGGTGGCAAACAAGGGGTTTATTCGCACGCCTCAGAGGTTTGCGGCGGTGAGATGACATTTGGTTTATTTATGCCCGCCGAAGCCGAAAATGATCCCGTACCAGTTTTGTGGTTCCTCTCTGGCCTCACCTGTACGCACGAAAACGCGATGGTCAAAGCAGGCGCGCAGAATTGGGCGGCAGAGCAAGGGATTGCTTTGATTTTTCCCGACACATCCCCACGCGGGACCGGTGTGGCGAATGACGAAGCATACGATCTGGGCCAAGGTGCTGGGTTCTATGTAGACGCAACAGAAGCGCCATGGTCGCCGCATTTCAAAATGTGGAGCTATCTGGCCGATGAACTTCCCACGCTGATCGAGGATCAATTCGAAGTCGATATGGAGCGCCAAAGCATCACAGGCCACTCCATGGGCGGTCACGGCGCACTGACTTTGGCAATGAATTTGGAGGGGCGTTTTCGGTCTGTTTCCGCCTTCGCGCCGATCTGTAATCCGACAGCGTCTGATTGGGGTCGCAAGCAATTGGGCGCTTACCTTGGCAATGACGAGAGCACTTGGACCAAGCATGACGCGGCTTTGCTCATGAAAGATAAGGGCTTTGACGGACCAGTTCTGATCGACACAGGCACCGATGATCAGTTTCTTGATCTTTTGAAGCTCGAAACCTTGGCAGAGGCGGCAACCAAGCGTCGTCAGCAAATGAATTTCCGTATGCAACCGGGGTATGATCACAGCTATTTCTTCATCTCGACCTTCATGGAAGATCACGTGACCTTCCACGCCGAAGCGCTTTACGCTTGAGCGTTTACATCGACGCAGATGCTTGTCCGGTTAAGGCCGAAGCAGAGAAAGTCACAACGCGCCATGGCGTGACGATGTTTGTCGTTTCCAATGGCGGCTTGCGGCCTTCGCAAAACCCTTTGGTTGAAAACATCATCGTCGATGCAGGACCCGACGTGGCCGACATGTGGATCGCTGATCGATGCGGTCCTGCGGATGTGGTTGTGACCGGCGATATCCCCTTGGCCGCGAAGTGTGTTGAGGCGGGTGCAGAAGTGTTGCAGCACAACGGGGATCGTTTCACAGCTGCCAACATCGGGCAACGCTTGGCGATGCGTGATTTAATGGCGGACCTGCGCGAAGCCAATCCGCTCGGCGCGGGCGGTGGCGGCAAGCCATTTTCCAAAGCCGATAGATCGCGGTTTCTGGATTCGTTGGAACGCGCGTTGAGGGCCGCAAAAGGGAAAGTGTGATGACAGTTGACGCAGTAATTTTTGACATTGGCAATGTGCTGATCGAGTGGCAGCCAGAGCGTTTTTATGATCGCGTGATCGGTGAAGACCGTCGCCGCGCGATCTTTGATACAGTTGATCTGCACAAGATGAATGACCGGGTTGATCGCGGTGAGCATTTTCGCGATGTAATTTACGAGACGGCGGATCAATATCCCCAAATTCGCGACGATATCCGCATGTGGCATGACAATTGGATCGAAATGGCGTCGCCTGCAATCGAGCATTCCGTGCGTTTGATGCGTGCTTTGCAAAGCAAAGGCGTGCCTGTTTTTGCCTTAACGAATTTCGGTGTTGAGAGCTTTGCCTATGCGCAAACGGAGTATGATTTCCTCAACGAATTTGATCGCGCTTATGTCTCCGGCCATATGAAAGTGATCAAGCCTGACGCCGATATTTACGCGCAGTTGGAAGCGGATTGCGGAATTGATCCCAAACACTTGCTGTTTACTGATGATCGTTTGGACAACATCGAAGCAGCCGCTGCACGCGGTTGGCAGACGCACTTGTTTGAAGGCGCGACGGGTTGGGCAGCGCGTTTGGTCGCGGAAGAGTTATTAAGCAAGGAAGCGGCGGCATGAGCATTCAGATTGGCTTCGATGATGGAGAGAAGCGTCTCGATTGGATCGGGTTGACCGAGGCTTTGAAAGCCGGTCATCAATTGCCCAAGGCCGAGATTGCTGACACGTTTCTCTACCGCGGCAAGGATACTTTACTGAACCGTTCTGCATGGATTGATGGGCTTGGGTTGGCTGTGAAATGCGCCACTGTGTTTCCCGATAATCCCAGAGCTGGCGTGCCGATGATCAACGGCGCTGTGTCCTTGTTTGATGACGCGCACGGACGGCTAGACGCGATTATCGACTTTCATTTGATCACTAAGTGGAAAACGGCTGGGGATAGTTTGCTCGGCGCGATGCGGCTGGCACGTCCTGATAGTCGTAAGATTTTGATCATCGGGTCTGGCACTGTCGCCCGCTCTTTGCACGATGCATACAGCGCTGGTTTTCCCAATGCACAGTTCACCGTTTGGAGCCGCACGCGCGCGAATGCCGAAACATTTGCACAAGAGCGCGACGCTACTGTCGCGGATGATCTGGAGCGCGCGGTGCGCAGCGCGGATATCATAACAAGCGCGACGATGAGCACTCAGCCCGTCTTGCGCGGTGAATGGTTGCAAGCAGGTCAGCACGTTGATTTGATCGGAGCGTATCGTCCGGATATGCGCGAAGCGGATGATGTTGCGTTGCAGCGTGCGCGGGTGTTTGTGGATAGTTTCGACACGACCATCGGGCATATAGGCGAAGTGCAAATTCCACTTGAGAGCGGTGCCATTTCGCGCGACCATTTGATCGCGGATTACTATTCTGAAGGCGGTTTTGAGCGGCGCTCAAACGACGAAATCACACTGTTCAAAAATGGTGGCGGCGCGCATTTGGATTTGATGGTGAGTCGATACGTTCTGGATCGCTACGAAGTTTAGGGCTTCCAATCGCCAAGCGATCGGACCGACTGGGGGCCAGCCCCCAGACCGCCGAGATATTTATTAAGAGAGGAAGGCTAGGCTGCGAGAGGGCGGGTGAGTTTGCGTTCTCTGATTGGCAGATGGATGATTGCGCTGAAGGCACCAACGCCGATACCAACCCACCAAACGGCTGTGTAACTGCCGTAAATGTCATACATTCTGCCTCCAAGCCACACGCCAAGGAAGCTTCCCAGTTGATGGCTGAAAAAGACAATCCCATAGAGCGTACCCATGTAGCGCAGGCCGTATATATGCGCGACGAGACCGGACGTAAGCGGGACTGTCGCCAGCCAGAGGGACCCCATCGCGACTGAGAATATGATCACTGAAGTCGGCGTGATTGGCATCATGATGAAGATTGTGGCGATGACTGTGCGTGCTGTGTAGATCCCCGCGAGCAAGTACTTCTTAGAGTAACGATTGCCGAGCCAGCCAGCGAAGAGCGTGCCGCCTATATTGGCGGCTCCGATGAGCGCGATGGCGAGTGCACCAAGGGCGGAGGTTGTCGTTATGCCCGCAGCATGGAGTGCACCACCGGGCAAGATTGGGCCGCACATTTCTGTCACGAAGGCGGGGAAATGCGCAGTGATAAAGGCAAGCTGATAACCACAGCTAAAGAATCCGAGGAATATGAATGTGTAGGTCGGATCTTTGAACGCCCCCTTCAGGACTTGGCCAAGGCTTTGTTCCAGTTCCGCTTTATTTGCCGTTTTTGGCGCGCGCATGAAAGGCAGCAACATTAAGACTGCGAGTATTGCGGCGGCAAAGACGAGAAAGACGTTTTGCCATGGCATAAAGGTCAGGAGCAATTCAGCAGTGGGCGCGCCGACCACCTGCCCTGCGCTTCCGGCTGCGGTGGCAATCGCAAGCGACATAGAGCGGTTTGCATCGGAACTAGCGCGACCAACAACCGCTAGGATCACGCCGAAACCTGTGCCAGCGATGCCAAATCCAACGAGGATTTCAAGCATTTGATGCGCTTCTGGCGTCACCGCAAAAGAAGACAGAACAAGCCCAGCCGCATAGATGAACGCACCGATGATGATGGCTTTGCGATCACCGATCTTTTCCGCCATCGCGCCAAAGAGGGGCTGACCGATGCCCCAAGCAAGATTCTGGATCGCAATGGCGAGCGAAAATTCAGAACGCATCCAGTTGAATTCAGCAGCAATCGGGATTTGGAACACACCAAAAGACGCCCGAATTGCAAAATTGACTAAAATGATGACGCAGCCGACGATCAGGACAGGCGTGAACAAGGAAGACTGCTGTTTCATGATCGGGCTTTCTGGCGTTAATGGCGCGACGTTACGCTTTTTGTCGGGTGGGTCAATTGCGCGCGCTCTTTTCGCGCCGCTTTACACAGGCTAAAGAGCAGCATGGAAACGCTTTCAGACATCTACGCCGCGCGCGTTACAAGTGGTGAACTAACCGCTGATCCAGTACAAGAACTGGCGCTTACGCGATTTGAGCGTATTCGCGCCGCAATTGCCGAGCCTGTGAAAAAAGGGCTGTTTCGCAAAGCGCCACCACCGCCAAAAGGGCTTTATCTTTGGGGTGGCGTTGGGCGCGGCAAGTCGATGTTGATGGACCTTTTCGTCGATGCCTGCCCCGTTCCAGCGCGGCGTGTGCATTTTCACGCCTTCATGCAGGAAATTCACGCAGGGATGCACAAGGCCCGCAAAGACGGTGTCGAGGATGCGTTGAAACCTGTCGCACAGGCGGTGATCGCTGAGGTTAAACTGCTCGCCTTTGACGAGATGCAGATCACTGACATTACCGACGCGATGATCGTTGGTCGATTGTTTGAGATGTTGATGGAAGCAGGCGTCGTGATTGTCACGACCTCGAACCGGGTCCCTGATGATCTGTATAAGGACGGGCTAAATCGTCAACTTTTCCTGCCGTTTATCGCACTCTTAAAGGAAAAGATGGAGGTCGCGGAACTCGCCAGCGAAACCGACTATCGACAGGATCGTCTTGCCGGATCGCCAAGCTATTTCACGCCGATTGATCACGCCTCGCGTACGCAGATTGAGGAAGTCTGGCAGCGCTTGAGTGACGGCAAAGGCAAACCTCTTGATCTGATCGTGCAAGGGCGCACCGTGAGGCTACCAGGTTTTCACAACGGTGTTGCGCGCGCGAGTTTCTTCAACCTGTGTGGCGCGCCCCTTGGGCCTGCGGATTATCTAACGATTGCAGAGGCAGCGCGCGTGTTGATCCTTGAGGATATCCCACGCCTGAGCCGAAATAACTTCAATGAAGCGAAGCGTTTTGTGACGCTGATTGATGCGCTCTATGAGGCGAAGGTCCAGCTGATTGCTTCCGCTGCTGCATCACCGGAAATGCTCTATGTCGAGGGCACAGGCACGTTCGAATTTGAACGCACCGCGAGCCGTCTACGCGAAATGCAAAGCGAGGGTTGGGGGCAGGACTAACCCGTCACCACATGCGTGACTTTGCGTATTCCGGATAGTCTGCATCATAGCTTTCCGCGTCAAACATTGCTTCTCGCTCTTTCAAAAATGCTCCCGCTGTTGGCAATTTCATCTCGCCGCGTTCATCGTTCCAAAGCTTAGAGCGCATCAGTGCTTTCGCGCATTGGAAATACATCTCAGTGATCGTGATCGCGAGAACGCTTCGTGGCAGCTTACCCTTCTTTTCGAACCGCATCAGAACATCCTCACTCGCGGTCACAATCCCAGTGCCATTCACCCGTACAACACTGGTGCTGTTCGGGACCATGAACATCAGGCTCACACGCTCGTCGCACACAACGTTGCGCAGAGTATCGACCCGATTGTTGCCAAACCAATCAGGCATCAACACCGTTTTATCGTCCGCAATCGTGACGACAGACCCGTCATCACCGCGCGGACTGCCATCGGTTCCCTCTGGCCCAACGGTTGAGACAACAACAAAGCGCGATGCCTCGATCCAGTCGCGATAGAGAGGGGTCATATGCGTCACGACTTTCGTCAAAGAGCGCGGATTTGCTTTGCCATAGATGTCTTCCAATTCGGCGATGGATTTGATTGGGGTCATGGCGTGCTCCGGCGCTTTGGGGGTTGCTTTGCTGATAACACTTACACTGCGATTTTTGAAAACCCTTTTGACAAAAAAGAAGGAGCTCAAAAGCTCCTTCAAGTCTTTGCCTGTTATTAAGTCCCATTTCCCGAACGCCGCTCGATAAGACGTTACTCCCGGAAGGATCTTTCGTTTTTAGGGCTTTTGAGATGAGAAAACACATTTCGCCAAACGACGCTACGCATGTGTAAAGACATGACCGTTTCTCCCCCAATCGGATCTTTTGGTGAAACAGCACTGGCAGGCGCTGCGTGATCCGGTTGGGATAAAGCTATAAGCGAATCGATTCGCGACAGTCAACATTCTGTGATTCGACCAAATGTAACCACAGGATGTTGCTACACATGCAGGGCGTTAGCGCGATAGATTTCGGGTTTTAGTTTTTGCTGAATCCGCCACCGAGCAAGCCCTTGAAGGGACTCATATATTTATGTTTACGGGATCTAACATGCCGTTCAGGCATTGTTCTAAACAGGCCAAAAGCGGGTCAATTCCGCGCGCGAAATAAATTTAAAAAAATTTGAAATTTTTACACATTACCCTAAGGCATGCTGTATTTTAACACCTGACCAATGCGCAATTCATTCGGATTGCGACGCAAAGGCGGATTATCTGCCAAAAGGCGATCCGTCGCGAGTGCGGATCCGTATAGCTTAATTGCGATCAAAGCGAGCGTATCACCTGAGGACACCGTGTAGGTGCTAGCAGCTGCACCATTGCGAGCAGGGGCCGCCGCGCGCGCTGTACGCTGCGGCGCTACCTGTACGGCAGGAGTTGCTGCAATGCGAGGTGCTGTAAATGTCGCTTGAGTAGGTTGCGTTCCATCCACATGACCCATTGAGCGACGCACGATGGAATTCAAAAGACTGCCCTCTTGCCCCGGCGCTTTAGAGACATGACCGATGCTGTTGAGCGTATTCAAAGTTTGCCAGCTCATATCGCGTAACTCGGGCGCAAGGTAGGGTGTTGCGTCAGGCGTAGCAGATAGCGCAGCCGAACGAGCCGACTGGGGTGCAGGCTGAAGTACAGCTTGTTGACGTACTGGCGCAGCAGGGGTCGGTGTCGGCGGCGCTTGCGCTTCTCGCTCTGCAAGGATTGCCGCGAAAGTCGCCGCTGATGTGCTCTTTTGTGAGGCATTCCCAGCCGTAGGCGCGTAAAAATCTGAATCCTGAAGTGCTTCTCGTACAGCCGCAGATGTATCCAGCGTCGCTTGCAGGCGTGGCTCTGGATTTGGCTCTACGCGCGTTTGCGCATCTCTTGCAGCTTTGAGATCAGCCGCCAGATCATCGGGCACTGTGAGAATTGGTTCAGCGACAGGTTCGTTGAACACCTGCACTTGATTGCGCGAGGTCTCGAACAATTCCAAATTGCTCGGCGTCGACGCAAAATTTTCGCGCGGGCCAGGCTGAAGCACGATAACTAAAATCGTCGAAAGAGTGAAAAATGCGAAGATCGCTATGCCACGTATCATAAGTCTACACTCACTTTGAAACCGTTATACCGCTGCTACCCCAAAACCCGAATTTTTTCATGGGTTATGACGCGGAAATTGTCTGA
>NZ_MLCB01000032.1 GCF_001890925.1 Planktotalea frisia | reverse complement strand
AAAAATAAACAAATAGGGGTTCCGCGCACATTTCCCCGAAAAGTGCCACCTGACGTCTAAGAAACCATTATTATCATGACATTAACCTATAAAAATAGGCGTATCACGAGGCCCTTTCGTCTCGCGCGTTTCGGTGATGACGGTGAAAACCTCTGACACATGCAGCTCCCGGAGACGGTCACAGCTTGTCTGTAAGCGGATGCCGGGAGCAGACAAGCCCGTCAGGGCGCGTCAGCGGGTGTTGGCGGGTGTCGGGGCTGGCTTAACTATGCGGCATCAGAGCAGATTGTACTGAGAGTGCACCATATATGCGGTGTGAAATACCGCACAGATGCGTAAGGAGAAAATACCGCATCAGGCGGATCGGCGCGCCGGATCCGCACAAACGAAGGTCTCACTTAATCTTCTGTACTCTGAAGAGGAGTGGGAAATACCAAGAAAAACATCAAACTCGAATGATTTTCCCAAACCCCTACCACAAGATATTCATCAGCTGCGAGATAGGCTGATCAGGAGCAAGCTCGTACGAGAAGAAACAAAATGACAAAAAAAATCCTATACTATATAGGTTACAAATAAAAAAGTATCAAAAATGAAGCCTGCATCTCTCAGGCAAATGGCATTCTGACATCCTCTTGATTAGAATCTAGCAAGACCGGTCTTCTCGTAAGTGCCCAACTTGAACTGAGGAACAGTCATGTCTAAGGCTACAAACTCAATGATGATGATGATGATGGTCGACACCCGTAGAATCGAGACCGAGGAGAGGGTTAGGGATAGGCTTACCACCCCAATTGGGCCCAAGCTGGCGGCCGCCGCGGCTCGAGGTACCGATCCGAGACGGCCGGCTGGGCCACTCCGAATCCGGAGTGCGCCCCTGGCTGCGCCTCACGGGCCCCGACCCCACACGGGCCCCCGACTTCCTTGGTGGAGGAACGAAGTGAGGATCAAGCGCACCACCCCCCGCAGCGGCATCGCGAGACCGACCCGGCTGGTCGCCCTCGCCTCCGGGCTCGTGGCCGCCGCCGCGTTCGCGGTCCCCAGCGCGAACGCGACCGAGGTGACCACCTTCAGCACCGCCCAGCTCACCAAGGCGAGCGACTCGGTGCTCAAGGCCGACATCCCGGGCACCGCCTGGGCCGTCGACAGCAAGTCCAACCGTGTCGTCGTCACCGTCGACAGCAGGGTCTCCCAGGCCGAGATCGACAAGATCAAGCAGGAGGCCGGAGCCAACGCCGGCGCGCTGACCATCAAGCGCACCCCGGGCACGTTCAAGAAGTTCATCTCCGGCGGTGACGCCATCTACGCGAGCGGCTGGCGCTGCTCGCTGGGCTTCAACGTCCAGGACAACAGCGGCAACTACTACTTCCTGACCGCCGGTCACTGCACCGACGGTGCCGGCACCTGGTGGTCGAACTCCTCGCACACGACCACGCTGGGCACCACCGCCGGGTCGTCCTTCCCGGGCAACGACTACGGCATCGTGCGCTACACCAACGGCTCGGTGGACAAGTCCGGCACCGTGGGCAGCGTGGACATCACGAGCGCGGGCACGCCGTCCGTGGGCACGACCGTCTACCGGCGCGGCTCCACCACCGGCACCCACAGCGGCCGGGTCACCGCCCTCAACGCCACCGTCAACTACGGCGGCGGCGACATCGTGTCCGGTCTCATCCAGACCACGGTCTGCGCCGAGCCCGGCGACTCCGGCGGTCCGCTGTACTCCAACAGCGGTATCGCCTACGGCCTGACCTCCGGCGGCAGCGGCGACTGCACCTACGGCGGCACGACCTTCTTCCAGCCGGTCACCGAGGCGCTCAACGCCTACGGGGTCCACGTCTACTGACGTCCCCCCGCCCCTGCCGGACCGCCCGGCGGTCCGAGTCCTGATGTTGTCGGCCGACAGCAGTCACAGCCCCCGTACGCGCACCGGGCGTACGGGGGCTCGTCGTGTCCGCGCCCGTTCGGCGCCCGGTGAGCAGCTGTCAGAACACCGATCGTTTTCAGACAGGACTAAACCTCACGGTGCGTCGACAAGTTACTCACTCGTAGCGTTTGCTCTGCGAACACAGGGGCGATGACCTCGGGCGCGCGCAGCGCAGGGGACGTACGTCGGTTGACGTATACACGTCCAGAACTCGACCTTGTGTGCGCCCGTCGCGGATCGGAATAGTGGGCGCCGGTCAATCCTTTCGGCGCCGCGAGGTCCCCACAATCTCCGGTGTCGAACCCCCCACAGGAGGACATCAATTGAACAACCGTCGTATTTCCATGCGCCGTAAGGCCCTGGCGGGCACGGGCATCGCCGTGCTCATCGCCGCGGGCATGAGCTTCCAGACTGCGAACGCCAGTGAGTCCGCGCAGGTTCCCCAGGCCAAGGTCCTGTCCGCGTCGGAGGCCGGAAACTTCGCCTCGACGCTGCTGAAGGACATCGACGGCGCCACGGCGGGCACCTACTACGACGCCGAGTCCAAGGCGCTCGTGGTCAACGTGCTCGACAAGGGCACCGCCCAGAAGGTGGAGCAGGCCGGCGCGAAGGCCAGAATCGTCCGCCACACCCTCGCCGAGCTGGACGCCGCCCAGGCGACGCTGGCGAAGGACGCGACCATCCCGGGTACCTCGTGGGTCACCGACCCCGTCACCAACAAGGTCGTCGTCACCGTCGACAGCACGGTGACCGGGGACAAGTGGGCCAAGCTCTCCAAGGTCGTCGACACCCTGGGCGACAAGGCCGAGATCAAGCGCACGCAGGGCGAGTTCCGCTCCTTCATCGCCGGCGGTGACGCCATCACCGGCTCGGGCGGCCGCTGCTCGCTCGGCTTCAACGTGGTCAAGAACGGCCAGCCGTACTTCCTCACCGCCGGTCACTGCACCGACGCCATCAGCACCTGGTCGGACTCCAGCGGCAGGGTGATCGGCCGCAACGCGGCGTCCAGCTTCCCGGGCAACGACTACGGTCTGGTCGAGTACACCGCCGACGTCGACCACCCGAGCGCGGTCAACCTCTACAACGGCTCCACCCAGCAGATCACCCGGGCGGGCAACGCCACCGTCGGTGAGCAGGTGACCCGCAGCGGTTCGACGACCCAGGTGCACACCGGCACCGTCACGGGCCTGAACGCCACCGTGAACTACGCCGAGGGCACGGTCAGCGGTCTGATCCAGACCACCGTCTGCGCCGAGCCCGGTGACAGCGGCGGCGCGCTGTTCGACGGCTCCACCGCTCTCGGCCTGACCTCCGGCGGCAGCGGCGACTGCACCTCCGGTGGCACGACCTTCTTCCAGCCGGTGACCGAGGCGCTGTCGGCGACCGGCACCCAGATCGGCTGAGGCAGCGCCGGGCCGGCCGGTTTCCGCCGTCCGGCATCCACGACGAGCCCCGTCCTCGCACGCGCGAGGGCGGGGCTCTCCGCGTTGTCCGTGTGCCCCGCGCCTTCCGGGTTCTCCGTGTTCTCCGGGTTCTCCGTGTTCTCCGGGGCTTCGTGCTCTGTGTTCTCCGTTCTCCGGGTCTTCCGGCGTTCCGGTGTCTCCCGTGCCCCCTGGTGCGCGGCGGCGGGGGTGCCGGGGCGCGTTTGCGCAGGTGGGAGGCGGTCGAACGGATGTCGTACGCATGTTCGAGAAGGGAGGTATGGTGGTGTCGTAGGGCAGTGAACTGATGTTCGAGGTCGGGTTCGGACGGACCGGCTCACGAGGCGGGAGGTGTGTGTGCCGCGCTTCACACATCTGCACACCGTCTCCGGGTTCTCCCTGCGCTACGGCGCCTCGCACCCGGAGCGGCTGGCCGAGCGTGCCGCCGAACGGGGCATGGACGCCCTCGCGCTCACCGACCGCGACACCCTGGCCGGTGCGGTGCGCTTCGCCAAGGCCTGCGCGACGGCCGGGGTGCGTCCGCTGTTCGGGGTGGACCTGGCGGTGGCCGGGCCCGAGCCGGCGGGGCAGCAGACGCCCGCCCGGCGCCGGGCACCGGTGCGCGGCGGCGCCTTCGTCGACGAGTCGGCCCCCCGCGTGACCTTCCTCGCCCGGGACGGCGCCCGTGGCTGGGCCGACCTGTGCCGCCTGGTCACCGCCGCCCACACCGCCGACGGGACACCCCGGCTCGCCTGGTCCGACAACCACGGCGGCGGCCTGATCGTGCTGCTCGGCCCCGACTCCGACGTCGGCCGGGCGCTGGCCGCGGGCCGACCCGACCGGGCCGCACGGCTCCTCGTGCCCTGGCGCGAGGTCTACGGCGACGCCCTGCGCCTGGAGGCCGTCTGGCACGGCCGCACGGGCACCGGGCCCGGCTCCCTGCGCCTGGCCGCCCGCACCGTCGGCTTCGCCGCCGAACAGCGCGTCCGGCCCGTGCTCAGCAACGCCGTCCGCTACGCCGATCCCGGCCAGGGCCCGGTCGCCGACGTCCTGGACGCCGCCCGCCGCCTGGTCCCCGTCGACGCCGCCAAGGAACGGGACTCCGGTGAGGCCTGGCTGAAGGACCCCGGAGCCATGCTGCACGCGGCCGAGCGGATCGTGGAGTCCGCGGGCTTCCGGCGCGAGACCGCCCTCCGCCTGCTGGAGCAGACCGAGACCACGGCCGCCTCCTGCCTGGTCGACCCCGAGGACGACCTCGGCATGGGTACCGTCCACTTCCCCGAGCCGCACCTGGTCGGCGCCGCCCGCCGCACCGCCCAGCGCACGCTCGCCTCCCGGGCGGCCGCCGGCATGGTGCTGCGCGGCTACGCCGGCCGGCGCGCCTACTGGGAGCGGATGCACGAGGAACTGGACATCATCGCCCACCACGGCTTCGCCACCTACTTCCTCACCGTCGCCCAGGTCGTGGACGACGTACGGAAGATGGGCATCCGGGTCGCCGCGCGCGGCTCCGGCGCGGGCTCCCTCGTCAACCATCTGCTCGGCATCGCCCACGCCGACCCCGTCGAGCACGGACTGCTGATGGAGCGCTTCCTGTCCAAGCGGCGGATGGTCCTGCCCGACATCGACATCGACGTGGAGTCCGCGCGCCGCCTGGAGGTCTACCGGGCGATCATCGACCGGTTCGGCGCCGAGCGGGTCGCCACGGTCTCCATGCCGGAGACGTACCGTGTCCGCCACGCCATCCGCGACGTGGGTGCCGCCCTGTCCCTGGACCCCGCCGAGATCGACCGCATCGCCAAGTCCTTCCCGCACATCCGCGCCCGCGACGCCCGCGCGGCCCTTCAGGAGCTGCCCGAGCTGAAGGAGCTGGCGGGGGAGCAGGAGCGGTACGGCAGGCTGTGGGAGCTGGTCGAGGCCCTGGACGCGCTGCCGCGCGGGGTCGCCATGCACCCCTGCGGGGTGCTGCTGTCCGACGCCTCCCTGCCGGCGCGCACCCCGGTGGTGCCCACCAGCGGCGAGGGCTTTCCCATGTCCCAGTTCGACAAGGACGACGTGGAGGACCTCGGCCTGCTCAAGCTGGACGTGCTGGGCGTGCGGATGCAGTCGGCGATGGCGCACGCCGTCGCCGAGGTGGAGCGGGCCACGGGGGAGCGCATCGACCTGGACGCCCTGCCCGACGACGACCCGGCGACGTACCGGCTGATCCGCTCCGCCGAGACGCTCGGCTGCTTCCAGATCGAGTCGCCCGGCCAGCGGGACCTGGTCGGACGCTTGCAGCCGGCGACCTTCCACGACCTGGCCGTGGACATCTCCCTCTTCCGGCCCGGCCCGGTCGCCGCCGACATGGTGCGGCCGTTCATCGAGGCCCGGCACGGGCGGGCCCCGGTGCGCTATCCGCACCCGGACCTGCGCGGGCCGCTGGAGGAGACGTACGGCGTCGTCGTCTTCCACGAGCAGATCATCCACATCGTCGACATCATGACCGGCTGCGGACGCGACGAGGCGGACCGGGTGCGTCGCGGGCTGTCCGACCCGGAGTCGCAGGGGCGGATCAAGGTGTGGTTCGCGCAGAGCGCGGCGGCCCGCGGATACGACGCGGTGAACAATTGTGTGAATATCAAGAATTGTATGAACAAGCAAAGTTGGAGCTTTGAGCGATGTATTTATATGAGTAGTGAAATCCTGATTGCGATCAGGTAAGGCTCTAAAAATCGATGATGGTCCCGAATTCTTTGATAGGCTAAGGACTTCCTCATCGGGCAGTTCGAAGGAAGAAGGGGCATGAGCCCTGCGAAACCATATGAGGAAGGGAGATAGAAGCAGAAGATTATCCTTCGGGAGCAAGTCTTTCCAGCCCGCATCTTGTGATTGGATGATAGTTTTAACTAAGGAAAGAGTGCGACATCCGTTGTGTAGTAATCATGCATACGTCTATTATTCTCTCTAGTTACCCAACTCTGTTATCTCACTAATTCATGGAATGCCCTCCAGGTAGATACTACAACGATTCAATAGTACTGCAACACACAGATGAGATTAGTTTAGTTTCCCATAATGAGAATTCAGAGTACAAGAACAATCTAGTAGCCATAAGCAAGGTTCACCCTCTCCTGTTTTTATCCTATAGGCGGCATATCCAGATATATCGACTACCTCAGCTCCGTTGGATAACTACCATTAGCACCGTGCCAGAGATTCCTGCATGCAGATCTGCGGCCGCAATTCAGCTTGCAAATTAAAGCCTTCGAGCGTCCCAAAACCTTCTCAAGCAAGGTTTTCAGTATAATGTTACATGCGTACACGCGTCTGTACAGAAAAAAAAGAAAAATTTGAAATATAAATAACGTTCTTAATACTAACATAACTATAAAAAAATAAATAGGGACCTAGACTTCAGGTTGTCTAACTCCTTCCTTTTCGGTTAGAGCGGATGTGGGGGGAGGGCGTGAATGTAAGCGTGACATAACTAATTACATGATATCGACAAAGGAAAAGGGGGACGGATCTCCGAGGCCTCGGACCCGTCGGGCCGCGTCGGACGTGTCAGTCCTGCTCCTCGGCCACGAAGTGCACGCAGTTGCCGGCCGGGTCGCGCAGGGCGAACTCCTGCCCCCACGGCTGCTCGCCGATCTCGGTCATGGCCGGCCCGGAGGCGTCCCGGAAGTTCGTGGACACGACCTCCGACCACTCGGCGTACAGCTCGTCCAGGCCGCGCACCCACACCCAGGCCAGGGTGTTGTCCGGCACCACCTGGTCCTGGACCGCGCTGATGAACAGGGTCACGTCGTCCCGGACCACACCGGCGAAGTCGTCCTCCACGAAGTCCCGGGAGAACCCGAGCCGGTCGGTCCAGAACTCGACCGCTCCGGCGACGTCGCGCGCGGTGAGCACCGGAACGGCACTGGTCAACTTGGCCATGGTTTAGTTCCTCACCTTGTCGTATTATACTATGCCGATATACTATGCCGATGATTAATTGTCAACGCCGCCCTTAGATTAGATTGCTATGCTTTCTTTCTAATGAGCAAGAAGTAAAAAAAGTTGTAATAGAACAAGAAAAATGAAACTGAAACTTGAGAAATTGAAGACCGTTTATTAACTTAAATATCAATGGGAGGTCATCGAAAGAGAAAAAAATCAAAAAAAAAAATTTTCAAGAAAAAGAAACGTGATAAAAATTTTTATTGCCTTTTTCGACGAAGAAAAAGAAACGAGGCGGTCTCTTTTTTCTTTTCCAAACCTTTAGTACGGGTAATTAACGACACCCTAGAGGAAGAAAGAGGGGAAATTTAGTATGCTGTGCTTGGGTGTTTTGAAGTGGTACGGCGATGCGCGGAGTCCGAGAAAATCTGGAAGAGTAAAAAAGGAGTAGAAACATTTTGAAGCTATGGTGTGTGAGCAAAAGGCCAGCAAAAGGCCAGGAACCGTAAAAAGGCCGCGTTGCTGGCGTTTTTCCATAGGCTCCGCCCCCCTGACGAGCATCACAAAAATCGACGCTC
>NZ_MLCB01000031.1 GCF_001890925.1 Planktotalea frisia | reverse complement strand
TGTGTGGATGGCTCCCTTTTTGCAAGTCCTTTTTCGCGCATGGTATTTCGTCAGAAGCAGTCTTGTGTTCGGCCTGTTAGCGCGACGCACATGGCCGCTGGCCCTGATGGTTTCCACCAACCAAGTCCCATTCCGCACATCGAACAGCAAGCGTTCTGGACAAAGCTCGGGGTGTCTTGGTTTTTGGGCTGACAAAGTTCCATCACTTCATTGGTCTTGCAAACTCCTGTTGTTTCGTTGGTCTATTAAACGGTTCTCACTTTGTAGGGTTCATTCCTTGTCAGCACAGCCCAGATCATACGGGCGGTTTTGTTGGCCATGGCAACGGCAGCTACCCTGCTTGGCTTGCGTGACAGGATGTCAGCGAACCATGGATCAAACTTTTCCGGTTCCAACCTGATGGATCGGATGCGGGAGGTCATACCGAGAACCAATAATCGGCGTATGTATTGATCGCCCATCTTGGAGATGTGACCCAGCCGTTCCTTTCCACCACTTGATCTATTGAGCGGTGTCAGTCCCAGCCAAGCGGCGAATTCCCGGCCGTTGTTGAACTGCTTGCCACTACCGACCGTCGCAACGATTGCTGACGCTGTAATTGGTCCGACACCAGGTATCGTTCTCAGCAAGGCCACGCGTTTCTCGCTTTTGGCAATCCGCGTCATATGTCGAGAATGCCGCAGGATCTTGGCGTGTAGGAACAGCAATTCGTCGCACAGATCGAAGACAACCTCTTGAGCATCCTGTGGCAGGTCTGGTTGTTCTCCATCTACGCAATCCTTGGCAAACCGCAGCGGATGATAAACGCCTTGCGGCAAGACGAGACCAAACTCTGCCAACTGTGCCCGCAGCATGTTGATCGTTTGAGTTCGCTGCCGGACGATAAGATCACGGGTTCGGTGAACCGCGAGTATCGCCTGTTGTTCCGGGGTCTTCACTTCGACAAACCGCATTGTAGGTCGCGTGACCGCCTCACAAATAGCCGCTGCATCAACAGCATCTGATTTGCCCCGTTTGACGTAAGGCTTCACGTAGGCCGGTGGGATCAACTTAACATTATGACCCAACTTGATCAGTTCGCGTGCCCAGTGGTGGCTCGTTCCACAAGCTTCAATACCGACTAAACATGGCTCAAGACGTTCAAAAAATGCCAACACTTGCGCCCGCCGTAAAGCGCGGTTGAATGCAATCTCTCCATGATCATCAATACCGTGGACCTGAAAAACGTTCTTAGCCAAATCTAGGCCGATTGTTGTAACATGCATTGGCTGGCTCCTCTCATAAGCAGTTCATAGCAACTGCACTATGGCGCATTGCGACGCCGATTGATGCAGGAGCCATCCACCCCATCCGC
>NZ_MLCB01000030.1 GCF_001890925.1 Planktotalea frisia | reverse complement strand
CCCGATTACATCTTAGCTGAGCCACAAACCTGTCCGAATTAGTAGGACCACTTCACCTGTCTTTGGTTGGTTCAGTGACCCCTGCATACCGCCGTCAGCTTGAGGCGCGTGCCGTGCAGCTTGGTCTGGGTGCGCAGCTGCATTTTCATGCGAGTGTGCCTGCCAGTGATGTCGCCCGCTTTATCAGTGATGCAGATATAGCAGTTCTTCCGATCCTGCCTGATGTCATGTCCCACCAATATGCGATGCCAAACAAGTTGTTCGAAGCGCTTCAAGCGGGACTGCCTATCCTGGGCGCAAATCTTGAGGAAATGTCAGAATTCATTTCGACTCATGATCTGGGCATTTGTTATGATCCTTTCTCGGCGCAAAGTTTTAGTGAGGGGCTAGAAGCAATCTTACGCAGTTCTGAAAAGGGCGCATCGCGTCGCGCGCGTATGCTTGCTGTATCACAACGTTATAGCTGGGAAGCTCAGGGCGATAAGCTGCTTTCAGTTTACAAAAGCCTAGACCTTGGGACCCATCCCATCCGCGTGGCTATGGTGGTTCCGAACCCCTGCGATCCTGATTACCGTGTCGTGAAACAGGCGCAAACGCTGGCAACCGCGGGGTATCAGGTCAAAGTTTATTGCACGCTCCCTGCAGGATCAAACTTGCCCGTATCGGAAACAATCAACGGCGTAGAATATGAACGCATCCCATTCTCGCCCAGTGCAATGATCACGCCCCGCTGGTTACGCTGAACCGTCTCTTAGCGCTAAAATTTAGGAGAGACATGGCCGATTGTTTGGATCATCAGGCGTGACCTCTGCATAGGTTGGAGGGAGCCTGACATAAGAATGTAAAGGCGAGCCACCCGAAATAGGCTTCGCAACTTAAGAGCGCGCTCAGTGTTGTTTTGGAATGCGCGTCGTCGTTGTGAGGTGAGTCAGTTTGTAGACTGCTGCCAGATTTGCCCAAACTAGGTGCTCTAACAGCAGTCTACTTTCTTATAGGATGGCGTTCTTATGCTTGAGCGGCCTTCTCGGCGGCATCTCTTTCCTTCACGAAGGAGAGCACTTTTTTACTGCCCTTAAATCCACGTTTGATCATATATTCATGATATTTAATCGCCAGATCGGTTTTGATTGGGGCCGCCGCTCGCTTGATGGTGTCGTCGTTCGCATCTGCGTATGAAGACACAAAGAAAGCACGGGGCCCTGTCAAATACTCGCCACAGTGCAGCATGGCTGAATTTGTCACCATGACATCACCTGGGTCGGCATTCGCCCAGCAAATATGACGCTCGATATTGTCGGCTTTAACAAAATCTCTTGAAATACGGGCTTGACGAAGGGTTTCGCGATGCTGGTCAAACCAAACGGTATCTTGGGTCACGCCCACCTTTTTACAGGCTTCTGCAAATTTGTTCTGATCATGCGAGAATGGGATGTATCCAAAAGACCCACCAGACCCAGCACAATAATGTAGGACACGGACAATGCGATTTTGGGGGTTTGTAAAAGCATAGCTGGAATTATCGTTTTCGACCAATGGTCGATAATCCCGATGCAAGCCACGTGCAGAATAATGCACGGCAACCGCTGAGCCAAACTCAAAGCTGTTATCTCCCAAAATTTTATTCAACACTTTTTTGAGCTTTCGATCTCCCGCATAGGGCCAAAAACGATCGTCGTTCAGGACTGGTGCGCCGCCTTTAGCCCATTGCTTGCTACCCCGAAAAACATCGTTGTAGTCCTCGGGAGAAAGACCCGAAAAGCTCTCGCAGAGCTTCGCCAAATCTTGTGATTGATCTTCGCCATAGAGACGCCTGATTTTTACAATCCCGAACTCGTCAAAAAGGGCACGAATTTTCTCAACTGAATCTGTGATGTCAGCAATGCCACAGGTCGGAATAAGGCTAAAAGGGTTTCGCCCCCTTGAAAATTCATCATAGACGCGACCAATGCGTCTTTTAGCGCGTGATGAATGGTATATTTTTTCCGGCTCAACAGATGTCATTTGAAAATCCTTTGTTGTGTAAATCAGTTTTGTCCAGTTTTTTCATATTCAATTAGAAGTAAACTGTCTACGTTTGGCGTATCACTTCTTATCCTAGCTAAGGGAGCGCCGCACCGACGGCAAATCTCTCCCATTGTTGTCTATTACGCTTTTGAACCTCTGATGCATACGCCAGAGTGCGGGACGTGACCTTACAGGTACGGCCTTTGAAAATGGCGTGAGGATATTGCTGGATGGAGAGGTCAAGAACGTCCTGTATTCGCCTGCTCTACCCTAAGGAGAATGAAGCGTCGTGTGAGCAAAGCACGTAGAATATTTTCTACGTCCAAAGAGCATGTGTGCAGCAGAAATGTTTGAGGAATGATATCCGTACAGAAATACTCAAGTTCAGAAAATATGTACGGCTTGAGGCTGAAAGCAGAAAGACAACATCGAACTAAAGCTTGGTCGTAATCTGTGTAACTGCTTCTTGGCGATGATAGCCGTCTACGCGGCTCTCGATGAGTTTGCGCAGCGCCTGTGCATTTCTGGCTTCTAACGCTTTGCTCAATTCTCGCAAAATGGCCGCAACCTCGATCTGGCTTAGCATTACTTCTTCTGCCCGCAGGATTTTATCGTGTGGTGTGCTCCTCAGACTACTGTCATTGATCAGTAATTCTTCGTAGAGTTTCTCACCAGGGCGCAGACCTATGATCTCGATCTCTATGTCGCCTTCGCCGTTTTCCAGAACGCGATGACCAGAGAGGGTTATCATCCGGCGTGCAATCTCAATCACTTTCATTGGTTTGCCCATATCCAGCACAAAGACATCGCCGCCTGTTGCAAACGCTCCAGCTAAAAGAACCAAACGGGCCGCTTCGGGGATCGTCATAAAGAAGCGCGTTACATCGGGGTGGGTCACGGTCACAGGACCACCTCGGCGGATTTGCTGCTCAAAAAGTGGCAGGACTGAGCCAGAGCTGCCCAGTACATTGCCAAAGCGCACCATGGAAAATTTTGTGTGCGTGCTGCGTGTCTGAAGATCCTGTACGATCAATTCAGCAAGGCGTTTCGTTGCCCCCATAATATTGGTGGGGCGCACGGCCTTATCGGTAGAAATCAGGATGAAGCGTTCTACGCCTGCAGCTTGCGCAGCTTCAGCAACGATTTGGGTTCCAAAGATGTTATTGCGCGCACCCTCAAGTTCGTTTTCTTCAACAAGCGGGACGTGCTTATAGGCGGCTGCATGGAGAATGATATCCACATTTGTTTCACGCAAAACCTCTTCGACGCGGGGCGCGTCGATCACAGAACCCAGCCGGGTCGTAATCTGAATATTGGTGGGATCCACGAGAGAGCGCAGCTCGCGATCAATTTGGTACAGAGCGAATTCGGAGCGCTCGAAAAGCACGATATGTGCGGGTTGAATGCTAATCAACTGGCGGCAAAGCTCGGCGCCGATAGACCCGCCAGCACCGGTCACAAGAACGGTACGCCCTGCATAGGCTTTTGCTACGTCGGGGATATCGAGATCGACCTTGTCGCGCTCGAGCAAAGCATCTGGGCAGACCGGAGCTGTGAAGTCGGACAAACCTTTGCCAGTCACCAGATCCACATAAGAAGGCATCACGTAAACTTCGCAATTCTGACCTTCGAGAGTGGTCATGATCTTGCTTTGTCGCGTTGCACTGATCGAGGGCATTGCAAGCAAGACACGTTTAATTGTGCCGTCGACCACCAAATTCGACAGGGTTGCCGGCTTTTGAACGAGCATTCCGGAGATGAGCACACCCCAAAGAGCCGGATTATCATCTACAAAAAGGATGGGCCGGACATCGCGTGACTGCCGCAGGGCAGATGCAAGCTGAATGCCTGCAACACCGGCTCCATAAATGGCAACAGGCATCGCATCACCGATCCGGCCAAGAACTGCTTGTATCAATGCTAGCGCAAGGAGGCGTGCTGATATCGTCGCCAGAAAATAAACCGCACCAAAGATAAGTGGAACAGAGCGCGGTGCCCAAAGGCCCAGCATGTAGCTTAGCATCGTTGCGCCAACCGTCAGCACCAGAGCCACGGAGCCAATGCGCCGCATCGCAAAAGCATCAAACGAATGGAGTTGAATACGGTGCAGTCTGAAACTGTAGGATGCTACGCCACCCAGTATCGTCAGAAGAGGGAACAACCCCCAAGCACTTTGCATCATTGGAAAGCTGGACGGTGTTCCAAGACGTAGCGAAAACGCCAGATAAAGTGCGAGCGGAACAAGAAGAGAGTCTATGAAAAGCCAAAGCAGTCCTTTGACACTACGCGGCATATCTCGAAGCTGGCGTTCCATAATACTTCCGATTTAGCGTTAAGATCAAAAAAATGGACTTAATAAAATAACCTTATTTTAAGATACAGTAAGCCACCCTATTGCGGCAAGCGTTGTGATGACATTGCTTTGCAACCTGTGTTGTGGCCCCCATAGAAAAAGGGCGCGCGCTTTTCAGCACACGCCCTTTAAACTTGTATCCGACTAACGCTTAGTTAGTGGAAGGTGCTGCGCCGCCTTCTTGAGCCGACAGGCCAAGCGTTACGGCAGCTGTTGCACCAACGACTGCCAAAGCTGTTGTCGTCGCTGCGAGACCACCAAGGCCAACACCAACACCAACACCAACGCCTGCGCCAACACCAACACCAACGCCTGCGCCAACTGCTGCACCGGCACCTGCGCCAACTGCTGCACCGGCACCTGCGCCAACTGCTGCACCGGCACCTGCGCCAACTGCTGCACCGGCACCTGCGCCAACTGCTGCACCGGCACCTGCGCCAACTGCTGCACCGGCACCTGCGCCAGCGCCAGCGGCACCTGGAACAACGATAACCTGCGCGTTAACGGCAGAAACGGACAGCGCCAGTACGGCAGCTGTGGAAAGAGCTGTAATAAGTTTCATTATGGGTACTCCAAACTAATAGTGCATGCATGCGGGCGCAGGATAAATCGAATCCATAGGGCTGAACAAGTGCAAACCCACAAGATGTGCTTGATTCACAAATATTCGCCTAAATTTCACCAGAAGTGCCGAATTTCAGCATCACTCAGGTATCATTCGGGCCTTACTCGGGCGGAATTTCTAACAAAATATACCCGTTGCGCACGCCTGCCCACTGTTGAGAGCGCCAGATATCGCCTGATTGATCAAGCCAATATTGATTCGTGATCGTCAGTTTCTTGCTCGCGCAGTTTTCCGAAACATGGTGTTTGCTGTGCAAATAGGTGCATTCAAAACGGGTGAGAACCTCTTGATCTTCGCCGTCCAGATGACGGTGATCACGGATCGCAGTCCCTGTACCCTGCCCTGTGATCATCGCCAAAGGCCCCTCCACAGAACTGCTCATCAGATCAAAGCCAATGCCACGTGTGCTGATCAAAAGGCCGGACTTCGTGCTGAGACCAACACCGTCGTTTCCTTGCCACGTGGTCACACCGCCATTGCGCGCAACCTCGGCCATAACGGCCGCCACTTTGAGGGTCGGGAGTTCGGCGATCACAACCGGCGCACCGATGCTGGCGCGCACCTCAGGCGTGAGACGCGTCCGCAAGATAGCAGTGGTCAACACTTGTTGCTGGCCCTTCTTGCTGACCAACTGTTGGAGATTTTTAAACAGCGTCGCGCGCAAAGGATTATCGCTGGCTGTCCCACAAGCGCTGAGCAACAATGTGCAGGCCAGTGCCGCAATGAGAGTGAAACGCGTCATCTCCAGAACCTCCCCCAGCTATCTTTCAGGGCTTTGTCATGGTGGTTTTGAACTGTGCCATAAAGCCGTCCATCGACATTCACGCGGGCCCCGCCATCGCGTGAGAGCGGCTGAATAATGGAGTCAAACGTACGTCCCGTAGGCGAGCCCACGAAGTGATCGAGCGGCACAGTAAAGAGCAGCCCTTTGTCAAAAGACCCCTCGCCAAAATCGCTGAACGGGATATCGGTGATCGTCGCATAAGCGCCCACGCGCCAGCCGTTCTTGAACGTGCGCTCCAGCTTTAGCGTGCCGCCCAGATCACCACCCAGATAACGCCCGACACTGAGCTGGCTGTGAAAGCCTTTTCCCATGTCCCAATAGGCCGTCAGATGGCCTGTGGCGACTTGGTAATCCTGAAAGCCAAAGAGCTGATTGAAATCGCGTTGACGCAGCAGGTTCGCCTCAAGCCCAATCGCAAGGCGGCTGTCCACAGGTTTCCACAAAAGCTCTGTCGAGACACCGCCATACATGGTTTCCAAATACCCGACCGTGACACGCCCATAGAGGTTCTTGCCCGGGCGGAAGTGATAGGACAGCGTGAGATCATTGATCGCCGGATCACCCGCTTGATTGTAAAGCGCCCCATCCGAGCGCACACGGCGGATCGTACTGTCCGAGCGGCGCGTGGCGGTGTGGATGTTGCCCACGGCGCGTTTGGATATCTCACCTGACAGCACAAGTCCCGGTGTGATCGTATAACTCGCACTGGCTTTGACACCGACTTCGGCGCGAATAGGACTATCGGGATCGAAATAGCTGGAGCGGATGTAAGGGCCGATGCCCCATGTGAATTTTGGATAGAGATCCTCGCGGAAAATTAGCTCTTTGGACGAGTTTGCCGCATCGGTGATCTTGGCGGCGGCATAAGACAGAGCCGCGCCGTTGCCATCATGTTCAAGCACTTCGAGGTCAGAACGCTTGAGCGTGATCTCAGAGAGCGGAATGCCGCGCGCAATCGGGATGATCTTAAAGGTCTCAACGGAATCCGGCATCACACGGGTCAGGATCCGCGCGGTACGACCGATGGCTTCGGCACTGGCGAGGTAACGCTCGTTGCGCAGGCGCAGTGTGACGGTGCTGCTGGAAATCGACATCGCTTCCAGCGCCAGACCTTCTTTGGCGAGCAGATCCTGCGTGGCTTTGCGCAGGTTCTTTTGCGCGTTGGGAATCGTGGTCCAGCCAAGGTTGTTGATGTTGTCGGGCAAGCGCACGCGCACCGGCTGGGGCGCTTTGCCAGCGCCACCGATGACAGCGGGTTCTTTGGGGTTCAGCTTGACGGTGAAGCCAAGGCCGAATTCCGTGCCATACAGATAGCTGGCGTTCAGATGGATACCTTTGACGATCTGGTAATCAAGCCCGAAGTTATAGGGCGAACGCCGCGTGAGAGCTCCGCTGTTGACCTCTTGAACGTAAGCATCCGAAGAATATTCCGCCTTGAGCGTCAGCTTGGGTGTGGCCTGCCACGCGATCCCCCCGAAAAAGGCCGCATCCCCGCGGAACCATTTCGCAGATTCAATGATCCCGCCTGTGCGGGTAAAATCCGTGGTACGGGTGTTGAAGCCTGAACTCAGTCCCCCCAGCGGATTGGCAAATCCATTGTGCGAGCCATAGCGTCCCCATCCGATACCACCTGTCACAGTGATGGTGGAAGCGAGGGTTTTGCTCGCGACAAGATATTCGCCTGAATAGACACCTGTTCCGATGAAATCTTGCAGACCAATCGCAATGGCGGGGCGATACTTGCCCTCGTCCACAAGGCGGTAACGCAGATCAAACGAGCGATCCCAGAGCGTCCCTTTGGAGCCAATGCCTTCGATGCCGGAATAGCGAAAGCTGCCCGACAGGCGCGGTGTGATTTGAAAGCTGAGCGTGGTGCGTGTCGCACCTTTGGCATAAGACAGCGATGTCGAGAGTTCTGCATCAGGCGCGCTTTGCGCACTTGGCATATCGACAAGACCCGGGGTGCCAAACGTTGTCGTGGACACGTTCTGCGCACTTAAAGAATGCGCTGCAAAACCGCTAATTGTCAGAACTAAAATACGTAACACGACGCGTGTCCTCAGGATTAATATAGCTTCCACTGATAGAGTAACCTCAGTGAGAAGTGTACTATTCAAGCTTCAAACACAGATGATACTTGAACACTGTGACTTCATAGATTCAAGCCCGTCGCCCCAAGTGCCTTCAACCAGACGTCAGGGTTATACCGCTGCTACCCCAAAACCCGAATTTTTTCATGGGTTATGACGCGGAAATTGTCTGA
>NZ_MLCB01000029.1 GCF_001890925.1 Planktotalea frisia | reverse complement strand
TCAGACAATTTCCGCGTCATAACCCATGAAAAAATTCGGGTTTTGGGGTAGCAGCGGTATAGACCTATAAGCAAGCAAAAACGCGCTGAGCGCGAGAGCAGAGAGTTAGTTTGAGTATTCTGGGCATCACCTGCATGCGCAATGATGGCGCGTACGCGCCTGAGTGGATTGCGCATCATCTGGCGGCGGGGTTCGACCGTATTTTGGTGCTGTCGCACGAGAATTCGGACGGTACGGATGCTGTGCTGGACCGGCTCGCAGAGGACGCGCGCGTGACACATGTGTCGTTTGTTCCCAAAGGGAAGAAGTCGGTTCAATGGCAGGCGTTGAAACTGGCGGATGACCATCCTTGGACGGCGCAAGCTGAATGGGCGATGTTCTTTGATTGCGACGAGTTTTTGTGTTTACCGAATGGTGGCTCTGTCGCGGATTTGACGGGGCTTAAGGGCGGTGAATTTGATGCGTTGGCTTTGCCCTGGCGGCTTTATGGCTTGAGCGGGCAGGGTGTGCGCGGACAGGGTCTGACGCCTGAACGGTTTAGCAAAGCGGCCCCGCATGATTTGCATTTTCCGCTGGGGCATTTGTTCAAGACCTTGCATCGTCCAAGCGCGTTTCGCGCGTTAGGGGTGCACCGCCCGCGTGCGAAAAAGTCTAAACCTGCGCGTTGGATCGGGCCTGACGGGGAACCGCTTTCGGATCGGTTTGCACAGAGTGACGGGGCGATTTCGCTTTATGGAGCATCGCAAGGTGCGAAAAGGGCGTGGTTGAACCATTATTCCTTGCGCTCGTTGGATGAGTTTATGGCCAAGCGTGCGCGCGGTTTGCCCAATCATATGGAGCGTGAGATCGACCTGACCTATTGGGCGGAACGCAATTGGAATACTGAGGACGCACCTGAGATTTTGGGAATGCTTGATGACACGCGTGATGCGTTGAAGAGCTTGCCGGATGTGTCGAAAGAGGTGGCTGTCTGCTGGGCAGAGCAGGAAAGAGTGATCGCAGCGACGCAGAGAGATTTAGACAGTTTGCGCTTGCGCTTCCGTTTGAACTTGCTGAAAGGAAGCACGCCGCCCACAGAGCAGGAAGGGCGTGCGTTTTTACGCGCTCAGATCGAAATTTTGCAAAGAGACATGTCATGATTGAACGTTTGTTTGCGAGCCAGAGCGTTGGTGCAATTACATTGCTCGACGCAGTGGAGCAGGTGGTTGAGGGTGCGCGACATGTGACGCTGTTCTTTGAGACGGGCGTTGATCTGTCGCTGATCAAAGCGCCCAAGAAGGCGAAGATCATTGAGGAGCGTTCTGTCGGCGGGGCCCCTTATGTGACGTATGCGCTGCCTAAAAAGGCTGATTTGACGTTTGAATTTGCGGGTAAAGCAGTTGAGATTACGCCTGCTGAGGCAGAGCAAGACCTGCTTGAGGGCGCTAACGCCTTGGTTGCTGTGCGTAATGGCGAAAGCGCGGAAACGGTTCTGACATGGCTCAGCTATCATATCGAGCAGCACGGGTTGAACGGCGCGGTGATCTTTGATCGTGCAGAGCCAGGAAGTGATCGCGCGTTTAGCAAGGCGCTGAAGGCTGGTTTGAAACAGCTTGATTGCACGGTGATTTTGCTGAGTAGCGATGTGCCCTTTGGCAAACCTGATTTTCCAGCGGAAGCGCATCCGTTTTGCGTGCCCGAAGCACCGGGCAAGGATCGCATGGTTGTGCCGCCGCCGTCCCCTTGGGATGCGCCGCTGGGGGCGTTGTGTCTTTATGAAATGACGCGTTTGCGGTTTCTGGCGGGTGTGCGGGCTGTCGCGAATATTGACGTGCATGATCTGTTGGTGCCGAGTGAGACCTCGATCTTTGACACGGCTGTCAGTGCAGAGGGTGGCCTGATCGCGCTGATGGGGCAGCATTGCTATCCTTGGCGCGTGCGCAACAACCAACCGACGCTTTTCGCTGATCATATTAGTGTGCAATTTGATGCAGGCGGCGGGCGGCAACGCTGGTGTATCGCGCCTGCGAAAGCGCCTGCGGACGCGGTCTGGCGTTTGGTGCGCATGGGGAATGCCGTGCCGGATGCGACGCGCACGATGGGGTTTTTCCGCTATATGGCTCTGCGTCACCCGAGTGGGGCGATTTCCAAGATTGTGCCGAAAACCTCGCTGATCGAGCAGGACGCTCTGCTGGAACAATCGATCGCGTATTGGGGGCATAAGCCAGTGCGCATGCCCGAGATTGAGCAGGATTCTGTTGCGAAGGGCAGGGGGCGTTGTGCGATTGTGACGACGATGAAAAATGAGGGTCCGTTCATTCTGGAGTGGCTCGCCTATCATCGCGCCATCGGGTTTGACGACATCATTGTTTATACCAATGATTGCACAGACGGCACGGATACGATGCTGCAAATGCTGGAACGCAAAGGCATTTGTCAGTGGCGTGAGAACCGGTTCAAAGAAATGGATCTGAAACCGCAGCACGCGGCGTTGCAGTCGGCTGAGGAAGAGGATGTTATTAAGAACGCCAAGTGGGCGACCTGCATTGACGTGGACGAGTTCGTGAACATCAAAGTGGGTGACGGGACGCTCGATGCTTTGTTCAAGGCTGTGCCGGACGCCAATATGATCGCGATGACTTGGCGTTTGTTTGGAAACGGCGATGTGCATGAATACGTCGATGGGCCGATCACCGAGCAGTTTTTGCGTTGCGCGCCAGAGTTTGCGCGAAAGCCACATCAGGCTTGGGGCTTTAAGACGCTGTTTCAGAACATCGGGCTGTTTAAAAAGCTAGGCGTGCATCGCCCGAAGGGTCTGAACCCGCAGTTGTGGGAAGATATCAACTGGGTCAATGGTTCCGGCAATCCGCTGCCGCGCGAGATGTTTCGCAATGGATGGCGCTCGACGATTGAAACATATGGCTACGATCTGGTGCAGCTGAACCACTACGCAGTGCGCTCTGCCGAGAGTTTTCTGGTGAAGCGTGACAGAGGTCGCGTGAACCACGTGGATCGTGATCAGGGTCTGGCGTATTGGTTCCGCATGAACAATAATTTTGAGGAAGAGACGTCGATCCTCAAGCGTCTTCCAATGATGAAGGAAGAGCTGGCGAAACTGCTGAGCGATCCAGAGATTGCAGCGGCGCATGAGCATTCGGTCACATGCCACCGCGCCAAGATTGACGAATTAAAGGCGACGGAGAACTACTCGAAATTTTACGCCGAGTTGACGGGCGCGCGACAAGAAAAGCTGGCGCGCTTGCATGGGCATTTTGGCTCGAACGTGTTTTTATCCGGCCCAGCGGTTGTGCCGGATGAGGTTATCGAGAAGGACCCTGACGAGGAGTGGTTCTTTACCGTAGAGCTGACGGGTGAAACGGCGCATTAGGGGCGCTTTGCTTGACAAAAGTGCGCGCTCTGGGCCATGAGCGATGCAACTCTAGGAGAACATCATGTCCGAATTTCTATTCCCAACGCGCCCGACAACGTCGATCCCTGTAAAAGGTGAGAGCGCCGCGTTTCCGATCAACCGTATTTTCTGTGTGGGTCGCAACTACGCAGCGCATGCTGTCGAAATGGGTGGCGTGCCGGAATATGGATCACCGTTTTACTTCACCAAAGCGCCGACTCATGCGATTCCAAGTGGGTCTGAGACGCCTTATCCGCTGGGCACAGAGAATTATCATCACGAGATGGAGTTCTCCATTCTCATCGGCAAGGACACGTTTCGTGTGAGCGAAGACGAAGCCATGGACGCGGTTTATGGTTACTGTGCCTCTTTGGATATGACGCGTCGCGATCTTCAGGCGCACTCGAAAGACAAGCGTCAGCCGTGGGATACGGCGAAGGATTTCGAGGATGGTGCGGTCTTTGCCGAGGCGATCAAAGCAGCGGATTTCGGCGCGATTGGGGACCAGCGTATTACGCTGGCGGTGAATGGTGAGATGCGTCAGGACGCGACGCTCGCGGATTTGATCCACTCAGTGCCAAAGGTGATTGCGGATCTGTCAAAGTATTATCAGCTTAGCGCGGGTGACGTGATCATGACAGGCACGCCTGCGGGTGTCGGCGCGGTGGTTGCGGGCGATCATTTGCACGGTGAAATCACAGGTCTTGCGCCCGTTGAGTTGCGTGTAGGCAAGCCGCTTTAAGCCCAGATCGGCAAGTTTTGCCAAAGCGTTCCCAGCTCACCTTCCAAGCGTTCGGCAATGTCGAGCGCGAAGTAATCGTCATGCCTGGGTGCAACGAGTTGCACGCCAAGCGGTAAGCCGTTTTCAACATGCGTCGGGATTGCGACAGATGGTAAGCCGAGCAGGTTCACCACAAAGAGCGGTGATTGCGCGCGCAGAAGATCTGGGATTTTGCTTGGGTCTTTGAAATCAAGATCGTTCTCGTAAGGAGCGATCAGCGATGTGGGTATCAAGAGCGCGTCGATGTCTTCGAACATCAGTGACCACATGCGTTGCAGTTGCATACGCCGCGTCATCCCTGCGAGAAGTTCCGGAAGGTCCAAAAGACGGTAGTGCGCAGCGTAGCCGTCAATCGTGCTGTTCAGTTCGGCAGAGCCTTGTTCTTTCATCATATTGCGCGATGTGTGGTGCGTTTCTGTGAACAACAGATCGCCCCAAAGCGAGGCACATTCATCGGCGTTCGGTGGCGTACATTCGACGGTTTTGATGCCCGCGGAATGCGCAGCTTTTGTAGCGTGGGTCATGGCATTGAGCACGGCGTCGTCTACATGGGACGCGAAGGGGTTGGTGGCGATGCCAAGGGTGATTTCTTTGCCGCGAGGACGACCGCTGTTGAGCGCATTCACTTGGAAGGGATCGCGTGGGTCGCGCTTTGACATGACCTGAAGGCCAGCGCGCACATCAGCGACAGTGCGCGCGATGGGGCCTTGGACAGACATGCTAAAGGTGATGGGTGGGCGATCCGCTGGCGCATTGGGATTCATCGCCGCGATCCGCCCGTTAGAGGGACGAATGGTCGTGACGCCGCAGCAATATGCAGGATAGCGCAGAGAGCCACCAAGGTCATTGCCATGCGCAATCGCGCCGATGCCAGACGCAACAGATGCGGCGGCGGCACCGCTGGAGCCACCGGGGGTGATATCTGTGTTCCAAGGGTTGAGCGAGACGCCATGCAATGGGTTGGATGTGCACCAACGCATGGAAAACTCTGGCGTGTTGGTGCGCGCAATAATTACGGCACCTGACGATTTGAGATTGGTCACAACAGGGGCATCACCGTCACCTGTCATGTCCTTGAAGGCAGGTATGCCATTGGTGTTTGGATAGCCTGCCATGTCGATGTTGACCTTTACGGTGACGGGAACACCGTAGAGCGGGCTTGGGTCGTCAGGAATGCCCTGCGCGTCCATTGATTTGGCGAGACCAAGTGCTTCGTCGATCACATGTGTCACAGCGTTGAGCGCGGGGTTTGCGTCGGTCATGCGTGTCAGATGCGCCCGGGTCACTTCTGTCACCGACACATCGCGCGCGCGAATGTGAGCTGAGGTTTCGACGGCGGACCAGCGGATAATCTCGGACATTTATGGCTCCTTCTCGGGGCAATGAAGACGCATTCGCCTTATAGTTTGACCACCCTGTGTGCCTATGCAAGGAATATCGAAACGATGCTTTTGGGAGGAACGCATGACACCGCAAGAAAGGGCTGAAAAAGCCAGCACCGCGATGTGGGCGAACGACCGCGCGTCCCCTTGGATCGGCTTGGAATTGGGCGAGGTCACAGAGGGTGGCGCGCGCATGAGCTTGCGCGTGCAAGCGCATCACTGCAACGGGCATGACATTTGCCATGGTGGGGTGATTTTCACGCTCGCCGATAGTGCGTTTGCCTTTGCGTGTAACTCGCGCAACCAGAACACAGTCGCGCAGAACAATATGATTACGTTTATCGTCCCTGGTCAGTTGGGAGATGTTCTGAGTGCAGAGGCGCGCGAAGTGTCGCTCGCTGGGCGCAGTGGAATTTATGATGTGCGCGTGCACAATCAGGATGGTGTTTTGATCGCTGAGATGCGCGGTCTGTCGCGCGCGATCAAAGGCCAGCTATTTGAGGAAGACACCAATGAGTAATTTGACGCCTGATCCCTCGATCTTGGACCCGATCGAGATTGCCAGTCGTGACGAAATTTCCGCGCTGCAATTAGAGCGTATGCGTTGGTCTCTGAAGCATGCCTATGACAACGTACCCATGTACAAAGAACGCTTTGACGCGGCGGGTGTTACGCCCGTCGATCTGCACACGTTGGCGGATTTGGCGAAGTTTCCGTTCACCCACAAGGATGATCTGCGCGCGAATTATCCGTTCGGGATGTTCGCGGTTCCGCGTGAGGACATCATGCGCATTCACGCGTCATCGGGGACAACGGGCAAAGCGACAGTTGTTGGCTATACGGCGAATGATATTTCAAATTGGGCTGATCTGGTTGCACGCAGCTTGCGGGCGGCGGGTTTGCGCAAGGGGGATCTGATCCACAACGCGTATGGCTATGGTTTGTTCACTGGCGGTCTTGGCGCGCACTACGGGATCGAGCGTTTGGGCGCGACTGTGATCCCGATGGGTGGCGGCCAAACGGATAAGCAGGTCGGCTTGATCAATGATTTCAAGCCACGCGGGATCATGGTGACGCCTTCGTATATGCTTAACATTCTGGAGGCGTTTCACAAGGCGGGTCTTGATCCGCGCGCGTCCTCATTAGAAGTCGCTGTGTTTGGCGCTGAGCCGTGGACCGAAGCGATGCGCAAAGAGATTGAGGATGCGTTTGATCTGAACGCTGTTGATATTTACGGGCTCTCTGAGGTGATGGGACCGGGGGTTGCGAACGAGTGTGTCGAGACAAAAGACGGCCCTGTCATTTGGGAGGATCATTTCTATCCCGAGATTATTGATCCGGTGACGGGTGACGTGCTGCCTGATGGTGAAGAGGGCGAGTTGGTGTTTACCACTCTGACCAAGGAAGGCATGCCGATCATCCGTTACCGCACCCGCGATCTGACGCGGCTTTTGCCCGGAACTGCGCGCTCAATGCGGCGCATTGCGAAGATCACGGGGCGTTCGGATGATATGATTATCCTACGCGGTGTGAACGTGTTCCCGACGCAGGTGGAAGAGCAGGTTATGGCGACGGGCGGTCTTGGGCCGTACTTCCAGATAGAACTCTATAAATCAGGCCGCATGGACGCGATGCGTGTGTTGGTGGAGATGCTGCCGGATCACAATGACGAGGCCAGCAAAGACGCCGCCGCGCGTATGCTGAGCAAGCGGATCAAGGATATGGTGGGCGTGTCTACGGAGGTTGTTGTAGGTGATCCCGGATCTGTTGCGCGTTCTCAGGGCAAGGCGGTGCGAGTTGTGGATAATCGGGGGTAAAAAGTGACTACTTAGCGTCACTGCTCAAGTGGTTCGCGACGTCCATGTTCTGAGCTAATATCGAGAGGATGCTAATCCCGCCATCCTTACGTTTGCGCCAAAATAGGAAGTGCTTTTCGTACTGTGTGAAATAGCCTTGAACACCGAATTCAGCTGGGATGACGCGCCAAGGTCTTTCTCGACGTGCAAGTTGATCGAAAAGATCAAAAAGACCCAAGATATATTTGCGCGCTTGTGGGTCGCCCCAAGTTTTGCGTGTGCAGCGATAGATTTCGTTGATCCGCAGGCTTGCGGCGTCTGAAACGAAGAATGAGCTCATCTAAAGAGTGGCGTTTCGCGCGAAGACATTGTCTGCGGAAAGCGGTGTGCAGTCTTCGTCTTTTTGAGCGAAGTCTGCCTGGAGTTGGGTCTTCATCTTTTCAAAGGCCATTTGTTCCGTGAGTTGTTGGTCACGTCCGATCAAGGCACGCACATATTCGCTCACATTCTCATAGACACCGCTGTCTAGCTCGCGCGAAACGTGGTCTCGCAAAGCGCCGCGAATGCGCACGTTTAGATTAAGTGTGTCGGACATCTTTTACGCCTCTCTGAGAAGTGCGAGTATACCGCTGCTACCCCAAAACCCGAATTTTTTCATGGGTTATGACGCGGAAATTGTCTGA
>NZ_MLCB01000028.1 GCF_001890925.1 Planktotalea frisia | reverse complement strand
GTCAGCGATCGCCCTCGCTGCAACCGTCATATTCTGGTTATGAGTCCTGAACCTAGTCATGTTTCCCAACGCGGGCCACCGTCGCACCAAGAGGAGAAATCACGCTCAGGCCCGCATCGAAAAACCTTAAACGAAGCAGCCGTTGAGTGAAATCAAACCAATGGCGGCTTACGAAGTTTTGCACAGCGGCTGAAAACAATGAAGGCCCCCTCGATTAATCGTTTAAGCAATCTTATTGACACACACCACCAAGATTGCTTAAACGTTTTACCAACAAGGGAAGCGAATGGCTAATATTAAGAAAATTGCGACTGATATGGGCGTGTCTGTGGCGACTGTTTCGAACGCTTTGACGGGTAAGGGTCGTGTTTCATCCCAGATGGTCGATCGAATCCGGCAGCGCGCAAACGACCTAGGGTATCGTCCCAGCCTTGCGGGCCGTGCGTTGCGCAGTGGCCAGTCTGGAATCCTTGGTTTGGTGATGCCTGATTTAACCAACCCACTCTTTCCGCGCATCGCGCAGAACCTGTCTATGATGGCGGATGATCGGCAGCTCGGTATTTTGATTGCGGACTCTCGCGGCAACCCAGATGAACAAACACAAGCCATTGAACGTCTGCTTGATAGAGGCGTGGATGGTCTATTGATCGTTCCCCAGAAAGGCACAGCGCCGGGGCAGCAACGTGTTCCAACAGTCATCATCAATACGGCTTCTGATCCCGACAATACCGTCAGCGCAGATCACGCTGGCGGCGGAAAACTGATTGCTGAACATATAGCCGCTTTAGGACATAGTGATGTTATCATCCTTGGTGGAGATCGTGTTTCAGAGGTACAGCGAGATCGCGTAAATGGGATGCACGCAGGCTTGAACCGCTCTCATAAGGTCACTGAACTTTGGGACAAGGATGGTATGGATCAACTCGTTTGCGCAATCAAAGACGGCGCGACGGCGATCATGACAACGTCTGATCTATTGGCACTGCGTGTCCATTCGCATTTATCACAGCATGGAATTTTCGTGCCGCAGGATATCAGCTTGACGGGCTTTGATGATCTGCCCTTTGCAACGGCCATGCATCCCCAACTCACAACGGTCGCGCAGGATGTTGAAAAAATTGCTCACCTCGCGATCGACCGACTAATTCGCACAATACAAAACGATGATCCGCCTGTTGAAACCACAACTGTCGCAATGCGCCTTGTGATGCGTGCTTCGACATTAATTAAAAACGAAACGGCCAACTTGGAGACGACACAATGAAAAACCTAATCTCACTTTCAGCGATGTGCTGCGCACTTGCGACCAGCGCCTTTGCACAAGAAAAGACACTGACGATTTCGACATATTCCTTCGCACAAGACGCGTATAAAGCCGCGCTTTATGATCCCTTTGAAGCAATCTGTGACTGCAATCTGGTCATTGAGACCGGCAATAGCGTTGAGCGCATGTCCAAGATCGAAGCCAACGCAGCTGACCCCGTGATCGACATGGCGGTAATTTCTTCGCAAGACGCATTGGCGTTGTCGCGCAAGGATTTGCTATCCCCGCTCGATCTGGCTCAGCTGTCCAACCACAGCAAGCTCTACCCAGCAGCGCAGGATCCAATCGGCGGTAACATGGCAGTTGGTTACACGTTCTACGCAAGCTCAATCGTGTATCGCACCGACCTTGTTGAAATTAACAGCTGGGCAGACTTGCTAGACGATAAGCTGGCTGGCAACGTCTCGCTTCCAAACATCACTGGTACGCAAGGACCGTTGACTTTGATGATGCTCAACAAAGCGGCTGGCAATGAAGGCACTGATTTCACCAGTGTGATTTCTGACATTGGCACGCATGCGGATGACATCGTAACATTCTATTCACGTTCGTCCGAGCTTGCGCAGTTGATGAACCAAGAAGAAGTCATCGCAGCGCCCGTTGGTCGCTTTGCTTGGAGCCGTTTCAAAAGTTCGCCGCTTCCATTTGCTTGGGCAGAGCCTAAGGAAGGTCAAGCAGGCGGCATGAACGTGATGATCATGACAAAAGGCAACGGCAATGAAGAGCTGGCGCACATGTTCATGAATTACTGGTTGTCCACCGAAGTGCAGACACGCGTTGCAGAGGCGTTGATTGACAGCCCTGCGAACTCTGAAGTTGTTGTAAGCGATGAGGTTGCTGACAATTTGACGTATGGTGCGGATCTGATCAATTCACTCAGCATCCTGTCGCCTGCGGGTATCATTGATAACCGCGAAGCATGGGTTGAGCAGTGGAATACTGAAGTCATCCGCTAAAGCGTTTGGGGCGGTTTTTGATCGCCCCACACCATCTCCCTTTAAAGAACGGAACGAGCGATGTTCTCCAGTACCCGCGAAGGCCTTGCACTGGCATTGCCCGCTGCAATATTTGCACTGCTTCTCTTTATTCTACCCGTTGGCATTCTGCTCTCAGAGGCGTTTCAGTCTGATGACGGTTGGACGCTCAAAGGATACATCGACTTTTTCTCAAAGCCGCTCAATCAAAAGGTGTTCTTGCGCACCTTGAAACTGGGTGTACTGGTCGCAGGTACGGCGGCCATCATCGGATATGCTGCCGCATTCAGTATCACCAACTTGTCGCCCAAAGCGCGCGGACGGGTTTTTGGACTGGTCATTCTACCGCTGATGATTTCGCCCGTTGCACGGACATATGCGTGGATCGTCATTCTGGGCCGCACCGGTATCGTCAACGATACCATTGTTGGGCTTGGCCTGTCAGACACCCCTATTCGGTTGCTATTCACCGAAACCGCAGTCTTCCTTGGGTTGCTGCAACTGTTCATGCCCTTGATGATCATTTCGCTGCTCTCGGCGATGGAAAATATCCCCCGTGACGTCATTCCTGCCGCGCGCGTTTTGGGCGCGAATTGGTTTCAAGTGTTCTTTAAAGTAATCCTACCTCTCACCAAAGAAGGCCTCGTCGTTGGCGGAACGCTTGTATTTACGGGCGCGCTGACCGCCTACATCACCCCCGCAATCTTAGGCGGCTCGAAGGTATTGATGTTGGAAACTCTGCTCTACCAACGGGTTAACGTCGCTAACGACTTCGTCTCGGCCAGCGTCATCGCAATGATCTTAATCGTTATGTCCTTTACAGCAAACCTGCTGCTAAAGCGCATCGCCACGGCGCGGAAGTAATCCCATGAAAGACCTCACCTCATGGGCCATTATCTCCATCACGCTGACGTTTCTTATTGGCCCCTTCATTATCATTATTTTCGCAGGCGCGTCTGCTGGCGAAGCCTTGGCCTTCCCGCCTGATGGATTGTCCCTGAAATGGTATCTCAAAGTCTTCACGATCGAGAGTTTCCGCCAAAGTTTCATCCTTTCAATGGGTCTTGCAATCTTCGGAACCCTGGCCGCATTGCTACTCGGCGTCCCAGCCGCCTATGCGCTGAACCGCTACGATTTACCCGGGGCGGAAACGATCCGCACAATCGTAGCGTCGCCTATCATTGTCCCCGGCATTATCGTTGGTCTAGCGTTGCTTCGCTACCTAGTCATCCCGACGGGCTTCACTGTGACCTTGGCGCTGTTTCTCGCGCACACAGCGCTTGTGTTGCCTTATGCGGTGCGCGTTGTGTCCTCCAGCCTGAACAACCTGCGCTCTGACATGGAAGAAGCTGCTGTTTTGCTTGGCTGCACACGGCTGCAAGCTTTTACCAAAGTCGTACTTCCCAACATCCAAGGTGGCGTGCTCGCGGCGTTCATTCTGGGTTTCGTGACCAGCTTTAACCAAGTTCCAGTCTCATTGTTCTTGTCAGGTCCGGGGGTCAAAACCCTGCCCATCGACATGCTCGCCTATATGGAAATCACCTATGATCCATCGGTTGCGGCATTGTCTGCTTTGCTCGCCTTTATGTCCCTCGCCATCGTTTTTGTCGCCGAACGTCTTTTAGGGTTTTCTCGCTATGTCTGATAAATATGTAAGCCTCTCCAACCTGACCTTGTCGTATGGCAAAACGGTTGCAGTCCCGAACCTGAATCTAGACGTAGTTGAGGGCGAACTGATTGCGCTGCTTGGCCCATCTGGCTGCGGCAAAACCACGACAATGCGCGCGATTGCGGGGCTGTTGCAGCCAACCTCCGGCAGCATCGCCATTGACGGACGAGACGTCACACGGGTTGCCGCAAACAAACGCGGCATTGGCTTGGTTTTTCAATCCTACGCGTTGTTTCCACATCTATCAGCATTTGAAAACGTAGCGTTCGGATTGCGCCTACAAAAGATGTCAGACGCAGAGGTTCGCAAAAGAACTGACGCAGGCATTGCCACAGTCGGGCTAACTGGATTTGAGAAACGTAAACCTGCGGAAATGTCGGGTGGCCAGCAACAACGTCTCGCCTTGGCGCGCTCTCTGGTGATGGAGCCGAAAGTGCTGCTTTTGGATGAACCCCTGTCGAACCTGGACGCACGCCTGCGTCTTGAAATGCGCACCGAACTACAGCGCGTGCAAAAAGCAACAGGCGTCACGATGGTGTTCGTGACGCATGATCAATCCGAGGCCTTGGCCCTCGCCGATCGCATTGTGTTGATGAAAGACGGAAAAATCGAACAACTCGGAACGCCGCATGAGTTATATGCAAAACCCGCCACAGCATTCGCTGCAGAGTTCATGGGTTTTGAGAATATTTTCCGAGTTGAAGGTGGCAATCTTGTTTCAGACAGTGGGCAGCTCCCTTTGGGCTTTAACGCTGTTTCTCCTATGCTCGCGTGGCGTCCTAGCGGCGTTCAGGTTGGTCGAGGGCCATTCTCAGGCACAGTCTCGGCCAGCAGTTTTGCAGGCGGGCATCGTGAATACGTGATCGATACGCCATTGGGGGAGATCAAAGCGGATGCATCGATTGAAACGCCAGAAGTTCCAATTGGTGACACCATAGCCTTTGATCTTCCCGAAGCCGCCGCACGGCCCCTTTCCGTATGAATGAAATTTGGGTCGATACTGATTTTGGCTTTGACGATCTTTGGGCACTTCTTGTGTTGCGCCATTTGGGCAAGCGCGTCGCAGGTATTACGCTGGTCGCGGGGAACGCCCACCTTGATCAAGTGGTCTCTAACGCACTTGGCGCGCGTCATGCTTACGGATTTGATGCACCAATTTACGTTGGTGCAGACCGCCCGCTGGTGCGTGACTCTGAAACGGCGGAAAGCATTTTAGGCGAACGCGGAATGCAAAGCCGTGGTCAATACTTGCCTGATGGCGGCACCTTGGATGAAGCATTGAATGCCCACACTGCGCTACAAAATTGGCTACGCTCTGCACAGCCTAATGATCGTCGGGACGTTCTAGCAATTGGGCCACTCACAAACATCGCACGCTTTATCCAAGACGCCCCTGAGCTGGCCAAGAAAATTACCCGCCTCATTTGGATGGGGGGCAGCAACGGTGCAGGAAACCACTCGCCGCTGGCAGAATACAACGCTTTGGCTGATCCTGAGGCTGCGGCAATCGTTGCGCAGTCTGGCATAGCGATGGATGCGGTTGATTTGATGTTGTGCCGAACCGTTGCCTTTGGCGCAGATCACATGCCCGATTGCGATAGTCTGACCTTTGATCTGCTGGGCGGATACTTAGATATCGCGTTGACGAGAGGACGTTCCAATATGTCGATCTACGACCCGCTGGCGGCCCTCGTCGCGTCTATGCCAGATGCTTTTGAGTACAGGACCTGTGACATGGCAGTTTCAACAATTCCCGATATGACCTACGGGAATACGACCTTTACTGAGAATACCAATGGATCAACCCGCCTTGTTGTAGGAACCACTTTGGACGCTGCCCAAATTTGTTTGAACGCGCTTTCGAGGGATAATGCCAATGTCAACTGATCTTAATCTGAATGACCCCGCATTGCGCGCCAATGCTGTGAAAGCCGCGCGCGGTTTGCGTGCCTTTGATAAGCTCGTGCGCAATGCGCTTATGCTGGACATGGTCACAGGGCGCGAACGGGCGGTCGATATCGGACTTGTTGGCCCGCTGATTGCCAGTGTTCACACGCCTGATCCCGCGCGCGAAGCGTTTGCAGAACTGGACGCCGCCGGTGCCTTTGTCGTGCCCGGCTTTATCGATACACACATGCACGTCGAAAGTTCGATGGTGACGCCAGCCGAATACGCCCGCGCTGTCGTGCCGCGCGGTGTCACAACGGCGCTTTGGGACCCGCACGAGCTAGCAAATGTCGCAGGCCTGATAGGCGTGGATTATGCATGTGACGCAGCCACGGGATTGCCCTTGCGTCTGTTGCCGCTTGCACCAACCTGCGTTCCATCCGCCCCCAATTTTGAAGTGAGCGGTGGCGATTTTGGCCCCACCGAGATCACCACACTGCTGGCCCGCTCCGATATCCACGGCGCGGCGGAATTGATGACAATGCATCAGCTTCTGGATGGGGATGCGCGGGTGCAAGGGATCGTAGCCGCAGGTTTGGCCAGTGGCAAACGGGTCTGTGGGCACGGTCGTGGCTTAGGGGGCGGCGATTTGATGGCCTATGCTGCCGCAGGTGTAGAAACCGATCATGAATTGACGTCAGCCGCCGATCTGATGGCCAGACTTGAGGCTGGCATGACCGTTGAACTTCGCGGTTCCCACGCGCATCTCATTCCCGAATTCGCCGAAGCGTTGATTGATCTGGGGCACATGCCGCAAACCTTAACGCTTTGCACCGATGACGTTTTCCCCGATGATCTGCAAAATAAAGGTGGTTTAAACCATGTAATCGCCATGTTGATCGCAAATAACATCCCACCCGCTTGGGCCTACCGCGCAGCAACATTGAACGCCGCCAGCCGTATTCGCAGACCTGATCTTGGCCTCGTCGCGCCTGGGAAAATGGCCGATCTTGTTATCTTGTCCAACCTTCGCGACGTGACCGCGTCACATGTGTTTGTGGGTGGCAAGTTGGTGGCAAAAACGGATGGTTTAATCACCAAAATCAAGAGCACGCCAGTTGCACCTGCGGTTTTGAACACCGTGCAGACCAAACGGTTCGAAGCATCTTGTTTCGAAGTGCCCGCCAAAGGCCCTGTTGTTCGCATCGCCACCTTGTCCAAACCAAGGTTCCCCGAATGGGGCAGTCGTGATGTCGATGCAATGAACGGATACCTTTTACTTCCCGATAATATGATCCGCATGGCCGTGTGCAATCGCTACGGCAACAACACACCAACGCGCGTCGCCTTCATGGAAAACTGGGGCACATGGAAGGGCGCCTTTGCTACGACCGTGTCCCACGACAGCCACAACTTAACCGTTTTTGGGCGCGACGCGGACGATATGGCATTGGCGGCAAACACTTTGCGCGACATGCAGGGCGGGTTGGCCGTGGTGGCGGATGGTAAAGTGATGGCGAATCTGATGCTTCCGGTTGCGGGCCTTATCAGTGAAAAACCGCTAGCGGACGTCGCCAAGGAGTTCGCCAACCTACGCGCCGCACTCGACGCCCTCGTGGATTGGCAACCGCCATACCTTGTCTTCAAAGCACTGTTCGGCGCGTCGTTGGTTTGCAATGCTGGGCCACGACTAAGCGATGTTGGTCTTGTCGATGTGTTCGCAGGCAAAATCCTTGAGAGCTGTGTCCTACAAGATGGGATGAACTAAGCCTCGTAATTGAGGAACAAACTCAAGGTACACCTCAATGATGTTTTGACTAAAGAAGAGTGTATTGCAGCCATTCAAACCCCGTGCAGCATTCGGTACTATGGGCTCGGAGCTGCCTTCCGCACCGCAGCACAAACTCCTGATCCGTGACTGTTTGAATGTCGGCTTGCGCCGTTGATTCACTGGCAACTCGCAATCGCAGCGAACTTCCGCTTCCCGCCGATTGTGTTGAAAAACTCGTTGGTTTCAGCCTTTCGAAGTGGGTTATCGCATTGATTTTACTTGGACGTCTGTATGTCGACCACGATTGAAGTGGTCCTGCTTTTCTGTACAGGTTTACGGCTTAGCTAAGATGCATCTGGTTTATGATCATGCCGCTTTTCGTATCTCTTCGGCTCAACTGAAACCGCGAAACAGGAGTGGCGTTTAGAGGCCGACCAGGTTG
>NZ_MLCB01000027.1 GCF_001890925.1 Planktotalea frisia | reverse complement strand
TGCACTATGGCGCATTGCGACGCCGATTGATGCAGGAGCCATCCACCCCATCCGCATACCCGACTTTCGCTCCAACTAACGGGCAAAAAAGGTGGCCGCGACCACCCCCCCTCAAAACCCAAAAGGGCGGCTCAAAAAGCCGCCCCTCTCATCCATACCTAAATTCGCTCTAGGCAAACCCGAAAAGCGTTTAACTCATCGTAGGGCCACCATCGACGGGTTCGGAGTAAGTGCTATTGCCGGAATTCGTAGGGCCGCTCGAAACACATGCGGCAGTCATAATCACAACACTGAGCGCAACAATTAACTTCATACTTTCATCCTTTATAAATCCCGCCCTCTTGGCGAGACTCTGAGTTATGCTGTCACGTTCACCTTTGGGAGTGGGTTAACTGGTTCGTGAACCGACGTGAGCGAATAGGGTGAGACTGTAACGCTTTGAGGTTCAAAACAGCCTCGCACAGACCCATTTGTTTCATTCACCGGCTCTCGTCCGATCCCATCTTCCGCTCCAACCACCTGACAAAGAAGCTGATGATCAAGACCAAAACCAAATACTCCAAGATCAGCAGCGTATAGATTTCCAAAGGACGGTACTCTGTTACCACCAATTCATTCGCACGACGGGTGAGTTCCTGCATACCGATCACCGACGCAAATGCGGACATTTTCACGATGTAGATGAATTGGTTCGCCAATGGCGGCAGGATACGGCGGATGGCTTGCGGCAGGATCACGTAGCGCATGGTTTGGCGGTAGTTCAGGCCCACAGTTTTCGCGGCCTCTGTCTGCCCTTTCGCGATGGATTGAATACCAGAGCGATAGATTTCTGCCGTGAAGGCGGAATCGGAAATCGCCAAAGTGATCACAGCACCCCAGAACGCATCGATGCTGACGTTGATGCCCATGGATTTCAGAACAACGGGCAAGCCGTAGAACACCCAGAACAGCATCGGCAACAAAGGAATGGCGCGCACGAACTCGATGTAGATGCGTGACGGCAGTCTGATCCAGCGGTTGGATGACATGCCCGGCAAAGCGACCATAAGGCCGATCGCCATCGACAGGAACGCGGCAATCACGGACAAAAGGATCGTCGCGCCAAAACCGTTCAAAAGGAAACGGATGTTGTTGTAGCCAGACTGCGTGCGCGGGTCGATCACGTACCAACCCCATGTGCCGGGGGTCGCGTTACAGCCCACAAGGAAGATCAGGCAGCTAAAAAGGAGTGCGGTTCTAAGTTTCATCAATCCGCTCTCAATGCTGCAAAATTTGGCTAAGGAATTGTTTGCAACGCTCGGTCTTGGGCGCTTCAAAGAAGTCGGTGGGCGTGCCCGTCTCTATCACTTCACCGTGATCCATAAAGATCATCCGATCCGCTGCGCGGCGTGCAAAGCCCATCTCGTGGGTCACAACAATCATCGTCATACCGTCTTCCGCGAGGTCGACAATCACATCAAGAACTTCGGAAATCATCTCTGGATCAAGGGCCGATGTGGGTTCGTCAAAGAGCATGATCTTGGGTTCCATGCAAAGCGAGCGCGCGATCGCGACACGCTGTTGTTGACCGCCGGAGAGCTCGCTAGGTTTCTTATGGGCTTGGTCGGGAATGCGCACGCGCTCAAGGTAGCGCATCGCGCGCTCTTCCGCGTCGGCCTTGCTCATTCCGCGTGCTTTCATTGGGCCAAGCGTGAGATTTTGCATGATGCTCAGATGCGGGAACAAGTTGAACTGTTGAAAGACCATGCCCACCTCCGAGCGGATCGCGTTGATCGACTCGTTGTCGATCATCTCGATGCCATCAACAACGATGCGTCCGCTGTCGTGCTCCTCCAACGAGTTCACACACCGGATCAGCGTCGACTTGCCAGACCCGGATGGGCCACAGACCACAATACGCTCGCCGTGCGCCACGTTCAGATCGATATTTTTGAGCGCCTGATAGTCGCCATACCACTTATTGAGACCACTTATCTCAATAGCATCGCCTGTCTTGGTCATCGCACGCTCCTTGAACTTCGCGTCAAACGCTTTAGAACATGTCGGGAACAATTAATATACACAATGCGCTTACCGCGTGTCCGACTTTAACACTTGATCCAAAACACTGAGGAAATACCATGAAACTACTTCAAAAACTGGGCGCTGTTGCGGCCTGCATGACTGCGCTTGTCGGCGCACCTGCCAGCGCGCAATCTGCTCTGAATGACATTCTAAGCGGCGGCGTTCTGAAAGTCGGCACAACGGGTGACTGGAACCCGATGTCCGTGCGTGATCCTGCGACAAACTCATATGTGGGTTTCGACATCGACGTGATGACACAGCTTGGCGCGGATCTTGGTGTTGAGGTCGAGTTCGTTCCAACGGATTGGAAAACGCTGGTGAATGGCGTTGTCGCTGGCAACTACCACATGACCGGCTCCGCATCGATCAGCCCTGCACGTCTCAAGGCGGCTGGCTATTCCAGTAGCTACATCTCTGTCGAGATGCTGCCCTTCACAACGACCGACAAAGCGGACCGCTTCACTACATGGGAGAGCATCAACAACGCTGATGTCACAGTGTCCACAACGCTTGGCACATCGTTCGAAAAGCTCGTGCGTGACTGGTTCCCGAATGCGAAGATCGTTGTTGTAGAAGCGCCTGCGCGTGGCTTCCAAGAGGTCCTCTCTGGTCGTGCGGATGTGTTCATCACGTCCAACATCGAAGGGTCAACGCTCTTGACGAAGTTCCCAAACCTCACGCAGATCGGCGTCGAAGCGCCCCGCGCCCCAACACCAATCGCGATGCTTTTGCCACAGACAGACCAAGTCTGGATCAACTATGTGAACTCATGGGTTGAGCTGAAAAAGACACAAGGCTTCTTCGAGACAACAGCGGCGAAATGGGGTCTGTAAGGACTTTCTATTCAGCCAAAAACTAAGCTAAGTTAAACCGCAGTTCCCATCAGGGCGCTGCGGTTTTTCTTTTGGGGCAGGCATATGGGCAAAGAGCAGTACCGCATCGACATGCACTCGCACTACTATGGCGGTGGCTTGGTCGAGACGATTTCGGCCCGTCAAAAACGCCCCTATCTGCGCAAGGCAAATGACGGCACGCTCAAAATGGTTGCGATGAATGGTGAATTTCCGTTCACAGAACACTACTACGATCACCGCGTCGGCTTGGCTGAGATGAATGCGCAGGGTCTCACACACCGCTTGCTCACCTTTCCGGGCGCGCTGGGGGTCGATCTATTGCCCGCGCACGAGATCGCGACGGCGATCTATGCGTTTAACGATCACCTTGCCGAGCTGGGCGCGCAGACGCAGGGCGCGCTTATTGGTCTTGCAGGTGTGCCGCTTGCCGACATGGATCTCGCTTGCGCTGAAGTGCTCCGCATTCGTCGAGACCTTGGCTTGCCGGGGATTATCCTGCCGTCAAACTATTTCAACACACTCGCTGACATGGAAGAGATGCGCCCGCTCCTTGACGCAGCCAACACCTACGGCTGTCACATCATGCTCCATCCCGGTCTGAAGGTGGGCGAGGAACCCCCTGCCCGCCCTACAGATCACATGCAATACCGCCTCTCTGCGCTTGATCTGCAAAACAGCGCCGCGCAAGTGGCACTGACGGTGATCCTATCTGATATGCTCGACGCATACCCGCGCGTGACGTTCCAAGTGGTGAACCTTGGCGGCACGCTGCCTTTCATATTCGAGCGCATCGAGAGTATCGCGCGCCACCGCAATCCTGACGCGCCGTTCCCAACTGAGCGCCTAAAACGCGTCTGGTATGATTGCGCCTCTCTCGGGCCGCGCGCGTTAGAAGCTGCGGTCAAACTGCTTGGCGCGGATCGCATCATGCTTGGCTCTGATTATCCGATCTTCAAGGATGATCCTTACGCCCACGCGCTCGCACCTGCTGATCTCAGCGCGCAAGACAAACAACAGATCGCTTGGAAAACAGCGGACGATCTTGTTACGCAGTTAAGTGCACTACGCGAAAACACGTAACGAATTTGTATTGCCGCCCTCGCGAACATGGTGTTTGCTGCGATTCATAAAGTTCCGATCCACGTCGCGTGGAAAAAGTGAACGAAATTTTCTGGGAGGAAAACAAATGAAACGTAGAACAATCATGAAAACCAGCTTGGTCGCGGGCGCACTTGCGTTTGGCCTTGGTGCGACAGCCGCATTCGCGGAAACCGTCACATTGCGCATGTCCACATGGCTACCACCCAAGCACCACCACACTGCAACAACCCTGCCTGCATGGATCGCTGCGGTAGAAGAAGCATCCGGCGGCACGCTCAAGATCAAGATCGACCCAGCCCCCATCGCAAAACCACCGGGCCAGTACGATATCGTACGCGATGGCGCGGCGGATATGTCCTATCACGTTGTGGCCTACACGCCTGGTCCTTTTGAGATCTTGCGCGGCGCAGAGCTGCCGTTCTTGTCCCCAAGCGCGGAAGTAGGCTCACAAGCAGCGTATGACTGGTACGACCGTAACATCGGGTTCGACAAAGAATTCAAAGACGTCAAAATCATCACGATCTTCGTGCATGGTCCGGGCGCGATCCACTCCAAAGAGCCAATCAAAACGCTTGAAGACCTCGCAGGCGTAAAGCTGCGCGTTGGCGGCGGCGGTGTGCGTATGGGTGAAGCTCTTGGCGCGACGCCTGTGGCTCTGCCAGCGACGCAAGCTTATGAGGCGATCCAAAAGGGTGTTGCCGACGGTGCGATGTTCCCATTCGAATCCATTGGTGGTTTCCGTTTGGGTGAGCTGGTGAACTATCACCTCGAAATCCCGGGTGGTCTTTATACAACGCCATTCGCTGTGATGATGAACCCTGCAAAGTTTGACGCTTTGTCTGACGCGCACAAGAAAGTGCTGACAGACTTGGGCGGCATTGAAGGCGCTAAAATCTTCGGCAAAGGCTGGGATGACGCGGACGCGGTTGGCCGTAAACTTGCAGAAGAGCAGGACGGCGTCTTCTCTAAGCTTGAGGGCGAAGAGCTCGCACGTTGGAGCGACAAAATCGCATTCATGAACGATGCATGGGTTGAAAAAGCAAACGCAGCCGGCCTCGATGGCGCAGCGCTCTTGGAAGACCTCAAAGCGACAGTTGCGAAATACTCCAACTAATCGCTCACGAAACAAGCGGCGCCGGAATTGTTCTGGCGCCGCTCTTTTTGCGTCAGGGGCCTGTCCGTGGAAAACCTTCTGAAATCTCTGTCCAAAGCGCTCGCTGGCTTTGCCTGCGTTGTGCTATTAGCCGTGATGCTGATCACCTTTGTCGATGTTGTCGGGCGGTATTTCTTTAACTCACCCATCACGTTTGCTGTCGAAATGATCCAGCTTGGCATGGGCCTTTTGGTGCTCTTTGGCCTTGCAATCACGACACTAGATCGCGGTCACATCGCCGTTGATGTGCTCGACACTGTCGTTCCCAAGTTCGTTCAGCGCATATTTGCGATGCTCGCCGCGCTGAGTGCGGTGGTGTTCATCACGCTGGTCGCATGGCGTCTGTGGGATCGTGGTATAAAGTTTTATGAAGATGGCCTCGCGACGGACGTTCTGTTCCTACCGGTTTGGCCTGTCGTGATCCTCATGGCCGTTGCCGCAAGCGTCGCGGCTTTCATTGCGCTCGTGCAATTTTTTATCCCTAGCATTCAAGGCGACACACACCCGCTCGCCCCAGATTTGGAAGACTGATGGACCCGATTACAATTGGCACACTGACCTTCGTCATTCTCTTCGTCATGCTTATTCTGACAGTCCCCATTGGCTTTGCCATGGGTATTTGCGGCCTTGCGGGCATGTCGATGATCATCGGTTTTGGCCCTTCTCTCTCGCTCTTTGGCACCACGGTCTATGAGACCACCGTGACTTATGACCTCTCTATTGTGCCGCTGTTCGTCCTTATGGGCGCTGTTGCTGCGCGCTCTGGTCTGTCCAAAGAACTCTACGGTGCATTCAATGCTTGGATGGGCGCGTTTCGCGGCGGTCTTGCCCTTGCCACTGTTGGTGCGTGCGGTGCCTTTGCGGCGATCTGTGGCTCATCTGTTGCCACCGCGGCGACCATGTCCAAAGTCGCCCTGCCCGAGATGGAGCGCTATAAATACGGCGAAAGCCTTGCCACAGGTTCCGTCGCCGCTGGCGGCATCATCGGTATTCTCATTCCGCCCTCTGTTGTCCTCGTCCTTTATGGCGTTCTGACCGAGACCTCTATCGGGGATCTGTTCATCGCGGGCTTCCTGCCCGGTGTTCTGACGATCCTTGGTTTCATGCTGGTCATCGTCATTGTCACACGCATCTATCCCGACATCGGCCCCGCTGGCGAAAAAACCTCCATGAAGGAAAAATTCGAAGCGCTGGGGCGCACATGGGCGATCATCCTACTCTTCGCAATCGTGATTGGCGGCATCTATTTCGGTGTCTTCACCCCGACCGAGGCCGCAGGCATCGGCGCTGTCGGCGCCTTTGTCATCTCCGCACTCAGGGGGCGTATGACGCTCAAAAACACGCGCGAAGCGTTGATGGAAACCGTGACAACGACGGCCATGATCTTCACTATTCTCATCGGTGCTTTGACGCTCAATAACCTAATGGTCTTCTCCGGCATCGCGGCCGCGCTGTCTGGCTTCGTCTCTGGCCTAGATATGCACCCGATGGCCGTCATGGCGATCATCTTGCTGATGTATCTCGTGATGGGTTGCTTCCTAGACGCGCTCGCGATGATCCTTTTGACGGTGCCCATCTTCTTCCCGATCATCACAGACCTCGGCTTTGATCCCGTCTGGTTTGGCATCATCGTCGTGATGGTGGTCGAACTTGGCCTCATCACACCCCCCATCGGCATGAACGTGTTTGTCATCAAAGGGATGGCGCCCAACGTCAAACTCTCCTCGATCTACCTAGGCGTTATGCCCTTCGTGCTCGCGCAGTTCGTGCTGATCGTTCTGGTGTTCCTCATCCCCGGTATCGCACTCTGGTTACCTGAAACGGCGGCCTCTTTCCGATAGGATCAAACCATGTCCAAACCTTGCATCATCTGCGTTGCGATCACGGGTTCTGTCCCTACGCAAGCGGACAATCCTGCTGTGCCTGTCACATTGTCCGAGCAGATTGAAAGCACACATGCCGCGTTCGAAGCAGGCGCCAGCATCGCCCATTGCCATGTGCGCGATGACGACGGCAAACCCACTGCTGACCCAGACCGCTACGCTGCTCTTCAAGAGGGGATTAAGGCGCATTGCCCTGACATGATCGTGCAACTTTCTACAGGCGGTCGCTCTGGTTCGGGTCGCGAGCGTGGCGGCATGCTGCCCTTGAAACCTGATATGGCGTCGCTCACCGTTGGCTCGAATAATTTCCCTACGCGGGTCTATGAAAACAGCCCCGATCTGGTCGATTGGCTCGCCGCTGAGATGATCAAATACAAGATCAAACCAGAGATCGAAGCCTTTGATCTGTCCCACATCTTCCACGCCGCTTTGATGCAAAAACGCGGCCAACTCGCGGGCACACCTTATGTGCAATTCGTGATGGGTGTGAAGAACGCTATGCCCGCTGATCGCGCTGTGTTCGACTTCTACCGCGCCACTGTCGCGCGTCTGTTCGGCGACGACGCCCCTTGGTGCGCTGCTGGCGTCGGTCCGCAGCAAATCGTGGTAAACGAGTGGGCGATCTCCTCCGGTGGTCACGCGCGCACGGGACTAGAGGACAACATCCGCCTCGACAAAAACACCCTCGCCCCTTCCAATGCCGCCCTAGTCGCGCGCGCGGTTGCGCTCTGCGAACAATACGAGCGCCCCGTTGCTACGACTTCCGAGGCGCGGGGGATTTTGGGGCTTTGAGGTTGGTGTGGTAGTTGCGGTTCACATAACAGCGGTTATCGGATTTTGACCGCTTGAAATGACTGTCGAGCACGAAGTGGCGAAGGTCGGGTGCGCGGATGGGGTGGATGGCTCCTGCATCAATCGGCGTCGCAATGCGCCATAGTGCAGTTGCTATGAACTGCTTATGAGAGGAGCCAGCCAATGCATGTTACAACAATGGGTCTATCCCAACAAAGGTACGAAACGCGACATAGGATTATCCCTGA
>NZ_MLCB01000026.1 GCF_001890925.1 Planktotalea frisia | reverse complement strand
GTCAGCGATCGCCCTCGCTGCAACCGTCATATTCTGGTTATGAGTCCTGAACCTAGACAAGCTACAGGGCAAAATCACGATCGGGCAACGCAATCTATCGCCTCAAACCAAAGCCAGAATTTCACAAATAAAGATGGAAGCTCAGTACACCTTTTAATTAAAGACACACAGTCAACGCTTCCAATTTGGAGGTAACGCGAAACTACCATCCTCAATTTAGGTACTTTTCGCGTTTCTGCTGAAAGTCCTCTTCAATCAAACATAATTGCTTGAACATAGCCTCTGTTGACGAAGACTTAGTCTTTGGTGGGTAAAGATCATGTGGGAATACACTTGGTACATAAGTGTCGATACCGTGCCTCTGCGCATGATTATCAGCTTTGAATATGTAATTGATGTAGTTTGAAAACGACGACGAGAACTTATGCTTTGGCTTGGTACTTTCCTCAAAATTCCTGACCCAAATCGTATTCCAACTGCATACACCATCAGCATCAATAAGAGGCTTCTTTACTTCACGTATGTCTGAAATTGCTGATTGTATTAGATAGATATATTTGGGTAGTTCTGCCTCAATGCGACACCAATCTGACTTTGAGAAGACCATTACACCAATGATAATGAGGTTCATATGGATTTTGTAATGTTTCCAGTGAAACTGTCCCTATCTTTGAGCATTCAACATCACCTGCAATCATCATAGAATAGGTGAAGTTATTTGGTTTTGATAAGTCTCCATAAAATGCTCGATGTACCTTCTGGAAGATTGCTCTCTTAAAGTGTTCTGTATCAAACACTTCATTTGTATATATGGTAATGGCTAATGATCTCTCTGATGCTGATTCAACATTATCATGCTTAAATAACAGTCTAGATTGATACATGAGTGTTTCTTGTTTGTTTTTGTTTAGTCCCATAATGCAAATTCCTTTTGGCAATAGAAATCCATTGACGTCGATGTACGCGCCTTTGGATCGTCAATGATTTAGATGGTTGGAAGCATCACCGCGGCGATGCTTTGTTGCCACAAATCTATTTATGTGGGCAGATCGGTCTCATTCGAAAAAAACTGAAAATTTTTGAATTATTTTTGCAGCCAGAGCAATCGAACTTGAGTTTGGGGGAAATGATCGCAACTTAAAGTGCGGATAGTTACTCTATGCGTTGCCGCCTGCTGTTTTGATGACACCGTTAGAAGATCAAAGCCCAAACAAGGTAGAATCAAAATATTAACTATCCGTGAGGACTGGCTCTCACGTTATGAAAACCTTCACATCTCAGATGATGCCCATCAACAAACACATAATATTTCGATACAAATTTGGTAAAATTCGATACAAATAAAAAATATAGTAATTTAAAAATACAATTTATTACTTATTTACACGCACATATGTCACCTTCAAAACATATGGGCGGTTCGATTCCAGGGTCGCCCACCATTTTCTAAGCATCAGATTTTATTATGCAAAATCTACTCGTAAGCTATAGAACCCTTCCAGCGCATGATGAAAGTCCGCTTCGTTAACTGTCATGTGGCAGACGCTGGAATCATGGCTCAAACCTATCAATCCGACGTCAATGCGGCGATCTACCCATCGCGATCATGAAGTGGTGCCGTTGATGATGCGCACCGATTGTCATCAACCCAAAGAAACCCAATCCCAACACTTGCTCCAACTCTTCGTCTGATCCGACCTGAACCAACATCGATGCACCGCCTTCAACTTCCCTAGCCGAAACGGTCCAATCCGACGATCCCTGCAACATGGGGCTGTGTGCCAACACCATGCGCTTGATGGATTCTGCTACCACCTGATCGCCTGTAACCATAAATCTCACATTCATGCCATCGACTGTTCGTTCAACCGACGCAATGGTCGTAACATTGTCCATATCAATGAGATGATCGCGTAGAGCTTTGATATCGACCTGCGCCCAATCCGTGTCCGGATCGTCACGCAGCAATGTGACGATCTCGGCAATCGCTGCGAACTGGGACTGGCCCGTTTCGCGAGGTGTTTGCGACATATGTGCATGTTGTGCCATAGCGTTGGATGCGACGAACAACATAGCTGCTGATAAAAAACCTAGTTTCATTTTACTCTCCTATTTCCTGATCACCCTACCCAACTTCGCCCCGATAGCTTATGATCTGGATCATATGCTTTCTGATCCTTTCTCCCATCTGCCCCCTACTGCTTGTCGCACAATTGATACGCAAAAGGGTGACGTGCTGTTTCGCCAAGACCAGACAACATCGGGACTTTACCTTGTCGTCTCTGGATACGTGACGCTACAAAGAACAGGACTGGGTGGTGATATCCTGACCCTGCACAGGGCAGCGTCAGGCGGGCTGTTTGCCGAAGCCTCAGTCTTCTCAGCGACCTACCACTGCGATGCGATCTGCACCGAAGCGGGCAGCGTGGTGAAGATCGCAAAGGCAGATGTCCTTGCAACGATGCAGTCCAGCCCAGCGTTTTCACAGGGCTTTACAAGATTGCTTGCGGTTCAGGTCCAACAATACCGCGCACATATCGAGTTGTTGGCAATTCCGTCAGCCAAAGAACGCATACTGGTGGCTGTTCAGGCAGGCTACTTCGATGCAACGGTGACCGAGTTGGCGACCCGCATTAATCTGAGCCATGAAGCCTGTTATCGCGCACTTCGAGGCCTATGTAATGATGGCCATATGGTCCGTGTTGGTCGCGGGAAATATACGCTGTCATAGCGCCCCATGTTTCAGTGCGGTGGGTTCCTGCTGGCTTGGACTTCGCGCTCACGGGTCGACCATGTCGATCTGATGTAGGCAAGGATATCCCAAATCTCGTCATCGGTGAGCGTTTCGCCAAAGGCGGGCATCCCGCTGTTGAACCCAGTGACGCCCCTGACTTCCAATGCGCCAGCGCCACCAAACTTTGTGTATTCAAAAAGAAGTTCATCATCGTGGTGCCATGTATGGCCTGTCGCGTCATGCGGCGGGGCTGGAAGGATTCCATCAGCGTCAGGAGTGCGCCAGTTCGGCTGTCCCTCAAGATTGGCCCCATGGCACGATGCGCAGTTGTCCGCGTACAGGGTTTGGCCCGCAACGATGTCACGGTGGTCCCAGTTGTGATCAGCAGATGCTGGGGCTGCCAAAGACAACAGTATTGGGATAAAACACCTCATGCCACGTTCACCCATGTGCGCATTCCGCCAATAGCGTGGCTCAGCATGTGGCAATGGATCAACCAACGGCCAGGGTTGTCGAACACGCAAATGATGTCGCGGCTTTCGCCGGCGTCAACTAACGTTGTATCGCGCAGATCGCCTAAGGCCCCGCTCTCATCAACCTCATAGAAATGGTGGCCGTGTAGGTGGATGCCATGCGGGAAGGCCGTATCATTGACCATCGTGATCCGCACCGTTTCTCCACGCTGAAAACGGCCAAAAGGATCGGATTGCAGGTCCGAGAGATTGTTGAAGGCCCAGATGTTATCACCATCATGTCGGCCACCCATTGCGCCGCCCATCATCGTAAGGATCAGGTTTTGTGTCGGTTCGGCTGGCGTCGTTACGACAGGTGGTGTCAGCGCCAAAATGAGATCAGCTTGTCTACCCGTATTGGTGCCGCTGACGGCTAAGTCAGCCAAGCGATATGGCCCTTGTCGGGTCATCATATCAAGTCCTACGGGGCCAGTGACATCTACGATCAGGTCTGCCCGTTGCGCGGGCGCGAGGACAAGGTTTTCCATCGAACGAGGGACGGCCAAGGCCATGCCATCCAAGGCAACTAGAGACCCGCTGACACCGCCCATCGCGACAGGGAAAATGCGGTTCGTGGCAACGTTGATCAACCGCAACCTGACCCGATCCCCCGTCTTCACCTGATCTTGGGACAGGAACGCACGGGCGAAATTGCCCATGTATCCGCCATGGGCGACACTGTGCATGTCTGCGAACTTATCTGACAGGCGACCATCTTCCAACATCTGCCAATCGGCCATCAACACAGTGATGTCGTGATCCACATCTGGGGGCGTTTCATCCTCAACAATCAGCGCTCCCATCATGCCACGTGCGACTTGCTCATGGGAAATGTAGTGCGAATGATACCAATATGTGCCCTCATCGGGCGGGACAAAGCTGTAGGTCTTGGTGTCGGAAGGTTCGATCAATTCTTGGGTCAACATCGGCACGCCATCCATCTGGTTTTCTAACCTGATGGATAGCGTGCCAATGCACTGCTGTGTCCTCCTTGAGCCCGTTCTCGACCTCGATGTTCACACGTTCCGCGCGACGCACCCGCAGCTCCGGACCCGGTGTTGATCCGTTGAAGCCCAGCATGGCTGTTGCACGCTCTCCATCAGGCAGGATTTGCTGTGTGACCGCTTCGGCCTTCAACCGCAACGGACTTTCGGCTGCGAATGCGGGCATGGGTAAGATCGCTGTGGCCGAGACGCTCGCCAAGAAGTGTCGTCTGTTCATGTGATGCCTCATGTTGGCAAAGTCAGGTTTGTCGTCAAAACGGCGGTCGTTCCCAACACGGCTAGGATGACCAACCATTCGATTGATATGGATCTAGAGAGATGGTGTGCAGCAGCTGGATCACCTGCACGGAGCGCGGGTATGAACCGAAGTTTGTTGACTGCTGCCAGCCCCAAAAGCAAACCCACCAGCAGAACCTTGATGATCAACGCTTGGCCGTATCCAGTGCTAATGAGCGCAGAGAACGAACCAACCATTTGATAACTCATGTAGCCACCCGCGATTATCAAGGCAGGAACCGTAACCGTGGCGACAACGCCAAATCGATGCCCCACATCCGCAGCCGATGCATAGCTGACTGACGATGAGGCCAATCGTTTCAACGGCGTAAGAACACCGATCCACAGTGCAACCGCCAACAAATGCAACATCAAAGCAATGTCGAGCAATGTCGTGTCACGACCAGAGACATGTCCGACCTGAGTGAATGACCAAATCGCAATCACGCCACCCAGCATCGACACCCAAATTCCAACGCGGCCCATAAACAAGCCAGCGATCAGCGCGCTCAGACCCACCAGACGTAGCAGCAATACGGTGCCGACAGGTGTGCTCCACAGCAGGCCCAGCATTTCCGGATCGGTCATGCCGCTGATATCGCCCGTCAGATTGGCACCGCGCAAAGAGAAGGCAAGCAGTGTGGCCAGCAACCCGAGAACCGCAAATGCAGCGGTCAGACCACGCGTGCGATCCAACCGAAACATCAGTGTAGCCATAACCGTGCCAGCCGCAGTCATCACGCCAAGATAAAGCGCAAACTTGGTGAGGATCGCCGCCAGACCGAACAGATCAGGCATCGTTATTCGACGGTGAAACTAAAGATGCCGTTCAAAGCATGACCATCATCACCCAGCCCGCGCCATTCAACCACGTAAACACCCGCACCCATGTCGTGCATCGGCAACACAAACTCCTGCGTGAAGGCCGTTTGCGCCCCAAGGTCCATGTCCATGCTGTGTGTGTCGGCATGGGTGATGACCACGCGTGTCAGACGGATGTTACCTTTGAAGTCCATCAGGACTTCCGTTGGCATCTCTGTAACGGTGGCCTTATTGGCAGGTGTCGTTGCATCAAGGGGGGAGTGTGCCATCGCACCCGTTGCCCAAATTCCGATCATCCCTGCGAGTAGAAGAGTTTTCATCGTTGTTTCCAGTCTTGTTATTGGCGATCAGTTGATACCGTTGGCACGCTGCAGTTCTCGAATATATGCGATGATCATGGCCACGTCACCTGTCGTCACACCTTCAACAGGAGGCATGTCTCCAAACCGCCAGTGATGTGCGCGAACGCCCATAGAAGCCGCGCGTTGAAACGATTCATCACCATGATGGCTCGGTTCATAGATGATATGGACCAGCGGCGGCGCGACGCCATCTTGGCCCGCCGCATTCACACCGTGGCACGCCACGCATTTAGCCTCAAAGCCGCGCTTCCCGATTTGGGCACTCTGCGACAGCGTCTCAGGCAGCACGACATCGGCCAGAACTCCGCCTTTCATGCTGACAGCGGCGTCAGTTGTGGCCGTTTGTGGCGCTTTGGGCCACATCGCGTAGCCCACGCCAGCCGCAACCAGAACGACGGAAATTGCGATGATCGATTTCATTGAAGGCACTCATCATCATATCTTTTTATCATAGATACGCCTTCCTGTAGGTGGAGGGTCAAACATTTTCTCATCACAGCTTCGAGAGCATCCAGATTGCCATGCCAATCATCATCAGGTTTTCAGTGAGTGACACGAACCCCAGCGGCACTTTGCTGTCACCACCAACGCAAGCGCACTTGAGGTCGCGTTTGTCGATGTAGACTGCCTTGAACACGCTGATCGCGCCGATGCTCGCTACGAACAACGCAGCTGGCGCCGACAGCCACGTGAGTACACCCGCCAACATAAGCAGCCCTGCCCCCGTCTCAACGAACGGATAGACATATCCGTAGCGCACCCACCGCTGCGCCAGCAGATCATAGTTTAGGAACATCGTGGCGAACCGTTCAACATCTTGCAGCTTTTGCAGACCCAACAGCACCATCGAGATCGAGATGAACCATTCCACCGTCCGTCCCGTGAATACGGACCCCAACGCCACCCAAGTCACCGCGACAGCCATCAACAAAGCGACCGTGAACAAAGCGATGACCGGCTTATAGGTCGTAGTATCTTGGGACTTTGCGGCTTTCCCTAGATGTGCACTCAGGTCATCGAAGCCACCGATGCGGACCTCACCAATGAACGTTTGCGGCGTCGTCTTCACATCATGCTTGGCTTTGAACGCCTCAACCTCGGCGCGACTGGTGAGGTGGCGGTCATCCACATGGAAACCCTGACGCTCTAACAGGTCTTTGGACTTCAGCCCGTAGGGGCACATGTGATCAGTCATCACCATCCGATAGAGTGTGGCCGTTTTGACGGTGGTATCCTTGGGCATGTCTTAAATCCTTCTGCGGACGTCGTTCAGAATGGCACCCTTGAAACGCGTTCATTATCACCTTAATCTCTCCAGCAACTGGAAGGTCAAGGGTGGATTTTGTGAATATCTCAGCGGCATCAAAGGCGGCGGGTCTGCCCGTCAAAACCGTGCGCTATTATGCTGACATCGGTTTGGTCGATGCACCGTCGCGATCGAGCGCGGGATACCGCACCTATGACGATGTAGCAGTTCGCAAGCTGGTGTTTGTCAGACGATCACGAGCGTTCGGATTCAGCATCGAAGAATGCCGCGAACTTTTGGGCCTGTATCAAAATCAGGATCGCACCAGTTCAGAAGTGAAACGCATTGCATCCAAGCGATTGGAGGAGATTGAAGAGAAGCAGCGCGAACTTCAGTCCTTGCATGATGAGTTGGCGCATCTGGTGACATCGTGCCGTGGAGACGACATGCCTGACTGTCCGATCATCGATTACCTCGGATAGCTTCGACAAAAGGGTGGTGGATTTTGATCCAATAACTCTACGAGCAAGAAATAACTAAGCCTAATGGACCTTATTTTCATGATCCGTTTTATAACATCTAGTTGATGCCAAATTGGATTTCCGGCTCGTCCACCATTACTCAGCGCGCCGAAACCCCTTTTAGAAAGACGGCGTGAGCACCCCTTCGTGACATAGTAAATGTTCTTTTGTTGCAAGACCTCCGCAGAAGCCAGTGAGCGACCCGTTTGCGCCTATGACCCTGTGGCATGGCAAGATAATTGCATTCGGATTGCTTCCATTTGCGGCACCCACGGCACGACTTGCTTTGGGACGCTCAAGTGCGGCTGCCAGTTGACCATAAGATTGCGCTTCACCAAACGGTAGTTTGGACAGGTGTTGCCATACACTTTTTTGAAAGTCGGTCCCAGTCAGGAAAAGCGGGAGGTCGAATTTGCGTAAATCTCCCTCAAAATAGGCATTGATCTGGCGTCGTACCTCCAGAAACGGTGCATCTGTTTGCTGCCAATCGAGTCTTGGCACGATTGCATTAGGACTAGTGGAGAAGCACAAATAATGCAGCGCACTTTCGTCTCCTGCAACCAGCAGCGCACCCACGAGGCTATCGATATATGTATAGCTGAGTTTGGTCATTGTGTCGGTCTGCGAATGGAAGACGGATAGCGCCCGTAGAGCTTCGAGAAAGTCGCGGTGAACCGTCTCACGCTGCCAAATCCCGCGTTTGTAGATATGTACGGACTCTCGGGACACTTCCTGTAAATTCCCTGATTTGGGATG
>NZ_MLCB01000025.1 GCF_001890925.1 Planktotalea frisia | reverse complement strand
CAACATCATGGCGTGAACGCTATGTCGCATTAAGTACCTTTGTTGGGAGGAACCCCATGATGCGCGAGTCCTTGCATGACTTGGCGCGCGAGTTCTTCATAGAGATCCACGCTCAAAGACACAGTGCCAGGGAAGCCCATGTTAAAGGGCGCAGGCGCATAGCTCAGAGCAGGGGCAACAACAGCGCCACATATCTCGGCCGCCGCACATGCAATCTCGCGCGCGCAGATCACATCTGTGCCAATCAAACCCATAGGGCCGTGCTGCTCGATTGACCCCGTGGGCAAAATGACGCCTTTATGAGCACTCAGATAGGTCTCGACTTCGGGCCATGTCATTTCTTCAAGTTTCACAAAGGACACCCCATGAGCTGGACCACATTTCTCAACGACACTATGGGCCGTATCGGCGCTTTGCAAAAAGAAACGCCGGAGATGTTTGCAGGCTTCAACACCATGTCAAAAGCCGCGAAAAAGAACGGGGCGCTCGATGAGAAAACCAAAGAGTTGATTGCGCTTGGCATTGGTATTTCCACACGCTGTGACAGTTGCATCGGCTTTCACGTGAAGTCTTTGGTGCGCCTTAAGACGACGCGCGAAGAGCTGTGCGAAGCCTTGGAGATGATAGGCTATATGGGTGGCGGACCTTCGATTGCGTATAGCGCGAAGGCGCTCGAAGCGTTTGACGAGTTTACCAAACGCTGAGCAAAACGAAATTGAGAGAGGGCACGCGATAACATGCCCTTTCTCGCGTCGTTTACAAAACCCTCTCTTTCAGGATCAAGCCGACGCGCACGCGTTGTTTTGCGATCTTTGCATCAAGCCGATTTTCAAGCGTCCATGGGCTCCAAAATGCAACATAACCCTGATTATCCGAATTTTACTCCGCATCAATCTTGCGCTGCAATGCTTGGCGAAACGTCTTTGCCCCCAAGTCTAACCCCAGATCGATGTTTGGCGTATGCATTGCAGCCATACCTGTGTGCACCTTCTCCAAGATGGCTTTGTCTTCTTGAAACGCCATCAAAGCACCCGCGTTCATCACCTCTGAAATCGCTTTATCCTCAGGGTCGGTATTGCGGTGTTGGAACCAAACATATTGCGTGTTGTTCTCATCGACGGGCGTCATGAAATTATACGATATGTTAAGATAGGTTTCCGCCACCTCAGGCTTGCCCGGGCCACCCGTGCCAATCGGCGTGTAGACGGATTTGTTCAGCGCGATCGCGGGGAAACACATCTCGTAATGCTGCTTGCGATCGCAATTGCCCGCGAACCGCACAAGATCTTTGTAATAGGGTGAGGGCGGTTGATCATAAATCCAGCGCGACACGATCACGCCACGCTCGGTCTTTTCCATATCAAGCGGCGCACTTTCTGTGCCTCCCCCTGCGAAGGACGAAACATGCACCCAAGCGACATGGCTCGGGTCCAGCAAGTTATCTACGACCCACAAGTAATTGCACGCAATCGGCAGTACGCCCCCATCGGTATAGCCCCACTTCGGGTTGTCAAAATTCTCGATCTCGAAAATCTCGTCAGGATCAGCTCGTTCAGGATCACCCATCCAAATCCACAGCAAGCGGTAACGATCCACGACAGGATATGTGCGCACCTTTGCACGGCGTGGCGTCATCCCGCGCTGCGTCGGACTATCCGTGCAATTGCCAGTGCAATCAAACGTCAGGCCATGATAGCCGCAAACAACTGTGTCGCCCTCTAGCTGACCCATTGAGAGCGGCAATTTGCGATGCGGACAAGCATCTTCTAGCGCGACAGGGGTGCCATCAGCTTGGCGATAGAACACGATCTCTTCACCCAGCAGCATTTGCGGTTTCAGCGCGCGCTCGTAATCCTTGCTCCACCCCGCAACATACCAACAATTTCGCAAATACATGATGCGCTCCTTCATACCGTTAAGAGACAGCTTAGTACGCCCAACGCGAATGCCAATCCTGAAACGCATCTCTTTTCATTAGATTGGCTAATGGCTGGCGCGCTTTATCCTTGCTCTACCCCCAAGAACCCGTAGCTTTAGGCCCATGTTAAAGACCCTCCCCTACAGTGCCTTGCGCACCCTTGAATCTGTTGTGCGCGTGCAAGGGTTCGGGCGCGCAGCCGAAGAACTCAACGTCACCCAAAGCGCGGTCAGCCAGCACATCAAACAACTCGAGGATTGGCTGGGCCATCCCCTGCTGATCCGGCGCAGTCGTCAGACCATTCCAACCGAACAAGGCGAGCGTCTCGCCCATGCTGTGCGCGCAGGCTTCGGCACGGTTGAGCAGCTCTGCGAGGAGTTGCGCGATAGCAAGAACACCAAGCGCGACGGCCTGCTTGTTGCCGCCCCTCCGGGTTTTGGGTTTGTGTGGCTTTTGCCGCGTCTCTTTCGCTTTGACGCCGCACATCCTGATATCCCCATCTCGCTCTCTAGCGATCCCACCTCGCAATCGCCAAACACCAGCGACGCTGATGTGATCCTGTCGTATAGTGCTGGCGGCTTCCCGAATATGCACGCTAAAAAACTAATGTCGGAAACCATGTCCCCCGTCTGCGCCCCCTCCCTTGCCCAGAGCCTGCACAGCGTCGAGGACATCGCCAAACATGTGATGCTTCTCGACACAACGAACATGCCTGATCATCTCTCAAGCTGGGCGTTTTGGGCGAAAGAGGTCGGTGTGACCCTGCCCCACATCCCTCGTTCGCGTAAATTCGGCCAAGCCAATATGGTGATCCAGGCCGCGATCAGCGGTTCTGGCATCGCCATGGGTCGCGACCCTTTGGTTAGCGATGCCCTCAAGGCCGGCACACTTGTGCACCCCTTCCCCGACTTCGCGCATTCGCAATTTTCGTATTGGTTCGTGTGCAAGCACGAGGCGTTGAAATCAGACGCCGTACAAGCGTTTCGAGCATGGTTGCAGGACGAGGTTGGCGTTTGAAACTACACGCCATCGTTTCCGCGACACTCATCAAGCAAACCGCAATTGCCCACATGCCGCTTGCCCAACGGACGTCGCAGGGTCTTTAAAACTCGCACATAAGTCCGCAAACCTTTCGCGCAACGCACGCCCGCCCCTGATCCGCTCAGGGCGCAAACGACCGCCTTCCCACACAGCGACACCATCCAAACGCACCGTCGCGTCCAATATGTTAAGCGAGATTTCACCGGGCGGATAAGCCCCACAAGTATGGAAATGCATCAGTCGCGGGTTGCCAAATGCGCCGCCGCTCCAGCGCTCGAAATGCGTACCAGCAGGGTCATCAAAGGCACAACCAGGGTGAATACCGCCATGCCATGAATGCACATAGTAAGTATCAAGGCCGTACTTGCGCCCAACAAACTCGTAATGCGCCGTCGCTGCGGACACATCCTTTTGCGACCCTGTAAATCCGGTGATGCGATTGCGCTCGAAGTTCACGAAAAGCGTCTCTTCCAGACCGCAAGACCAAGGGGTGTAATATTGCGAACCCGTACCCGTCAAAAATCCGTTCTGCGCAATGCGCCCGCGAAAACCGTCCGCAGGGATCGGCGCGTAAACGGAGACGGGAAAACGCTTCAGCGTTGTGTCACTCCCAGCCAGTGGCGCGCCTTGGTAACTGCCGCGAAAATCAGTGCCTGCGGGACAGGTGACATGCACCTCATCGGCGCCACAAATCGCGCCATTGATCAGATCGCGCAGCGCTTCCATCGCTTGGTGTTCAATCGTGCCGAAGGGTGAGGCAAGCATCTGCCCGTCCAGTGCGTAACTCACCACTTGCACCGTGTCCGTGCTCTTGGACCGGAACCGAATTTGATCCCCGAGACGTGCCAGAAACAACGTGCAATCCGCCGCCGCCATCTTGGCCACCAAGCTCGGATCAGGGTCACACACGTCACGGTTCAAAGGCACGCCTACAATCTCGGTAATCAGACCAAACTGCGCGCCTACTGCTTGGATCGCGTGTCCCATCGAAGGATCATAGTAACCCACCGTGTCCGTCTCACAGACAATCAACAGCTTGTCGCCAGTCGCGCATCCCGCACAATTGATCAACAAATTGCGCGCACCTTTGGCAAACCGCTCATGATAGCTTTGCTGCATGCTTGTGTCCCTAAGTTGCGAAAAATTCAGCACTCGACCACTGAACAAGGCCCCCACCTTTTCGAAACACTAGCGATATCACGTAGTTATACCTATCACGTTGATATAATGAATGACATTAGCTCAGCTAATAAATATTACCTTCCGTCGTAGCTAATGGCTTGCCGACACGCCAACAGGCGCTACTCTGTGTGCCTATGAAAATGAACAACACACGCGCGAGCGCATCGCTCAAAGAGATGATCCACGTCGCGCATGTGGACAAATTTTACGGCGATTTCCAAGCGCTTAGCGACGTCGACCTATCCGTCAACCAAGGCGAGCGTATCGTGATCTGCGGCCCCTCAGGCTCTGGCAAGTCCACGCTGATCAGGTGTCTCAACGGATTAGAGTTCCACGACGCGGGCGAGATCATCGTTGACGGTATTTCTGTTGAAGAAGACAGCAAGCACCTCAAAACACTGCGCCAAGAGGTCGGCATGGTGTTTCAACAATTCAATCTCTTTCCGCATCTGACGATTCTGGAGAACCTCACAATCGGCCCTATGAAGGTGCGCAAGATCGCCAAAGCCGAGGCAGAAAAGCGCGCGCGCCTTTACCTTGAGCGCGTGCACATCCCCGAACAGGCTGACAAATATCCCGCACAGCTTTCAGGTGGTCAGCAGCAGCGTGTTGCGATTGCACGCTCGCTCTGCATGGAAACGCGGATCATGCTTTTTGATGAACCAACCTCCGCGCTTGACCCTGAAATGATCAACGAAGTGCTCGATGTCATGGTCGAACTCGCTGACACAGGCATCACCATGGTTTGCGTTACCCACGAGATGGGTTTCGCGCGCAAAGTCGCGGATCGCATAGTCTTCATGGAAGCAGGGCGCATCATGGAAACCGCCACGCCGGACAAGTTCTTTACCAACCCAGACAGCGAACGTCTGAAACTTTTCCTTGGTCAAATTCTGGATCACTAACAGATGAGCACGCGCGCCAAACCTCTCACGCTCAAGAAAGTGCTGAACTCTGTTCCGGTCTCTTTTGCGATCTATGCGTTCGTGATGTGGCTGATCATCTATGGCGCTTATGCTGGCGCGCAGGCGATGGGTTATAACTGGCAGTGGTATCGCATGCCGCAGTATTTCTACACGCTTACCGACGATGGGTTTCAACTGGGCGAGATCATGATCGGCCTTGGCAAAACCATCCAGCTTTCGCTCACCGCCTTCGCGCTTGCCACAATTTTCGGCCTGTTCATCGCACTGCTGCGCCTCTCCGATCTGGTGATCGGTCGCGGCCTGTCCATCGCGCTGCTCGAATTTTTGCGCAACATGCCCCTGCTCGTACTGCTCTATTTGTTTTACTACGTGCTCGGCCCCGTCTTTTCGCTCGATCGCTATACCGCCAGCGTGCTCTGTCTTGCGGTGTTTCATGCCGCGCTCATCTCGGAAATTTTCCGCGCCGGCATCAACGCGATCCCGAAAGGACAGTGGGAGGGCGCAACCTCCATCGGCATGTCCAAGGGCCAAGCCTACCGCTACATCATCCTGCCGCAATCCATCCGCTTCATGTTGCCGCCTATGACGGGCGAAGTCGTGCACCTGATCAAAAGCTCCGCCATCGTTAGCGTCATCGCTGTGGCCGAACTCACGACGATCGGGCGCAACCTGATTTCCGACACCTACATGAGCTTTGAAATTTGGTTCACCATCGCAGCGGTCTATATGGTCGTGACCCTGCTTCTCTCTATCGGCGTTTCTCAAGTTGAAAAACGATACGCCGTTCAAACCTAGTTAAGACTTAGTAACCCCAACAAGGAGACTACCCATGACATTCACCAGACGCTTCGCAGGCATCGCACTGGCTTCAGCGGCGGCACTTGCCCTCGCCGTGCCAGCTTCGGCGCAAAGCACGCAGCAGTCGCTTTCAAGCGGCTCTGTGATCGAAAGCATCAAGCAAGAAGGCGTGATCAAGATCGGCCTATCCATCTTCCGTCCTTGGTCCATGCGTGACCTCAACGGCGAACTCGTTGGTTTCGAGCTCGACGTAGGTCGTGAATTGGCCAAAGATATGGGCGTGGAAGTCGAGTTCGTTCCGACGTCATGGGACGGCATCATCCCTGCCCTCGTGTCCGGCAAATTCGACGTCATCATCTCTGGCATGTCGATCACGCCACAGCGCAACCTAACTGTGAATTTCTCTGATCCCTATGCCTACTCCGGCATGACGATCCTTGCCAACAAAGCAATGACCGAAGGGTTCTCGCTAGAGGATTACAACAGCGCTGACGTCACATTCGCAGCCCGTCGCGGTGCCACACCAGCCGCAGTGATCGCGGACATGTTCCCCGAAGCAGAGCTGCTTTTGTTTGATGAGGACGGCGCATCCACGCAAGAAGTCCTGAACGGCAACGCCCACGCAACGATGTCGTCTGAACCGACGCCATCCGAAGCTGCGCGCCGCTATCCTGAAACGCTCTATGTGCCCTTCAACGAGGCATTCCAAGCCGGCGGTGAAGCTTTCGCACTGCGCAAAGGTGATCCGGATGCAGAGAACTTCTTCAACAACTGGATTGGCACAAAGACCCGTACGGGTTGGCTCAAAGAGCGTCACGACTACTGGTTCCGTGGCGAAGACTGGAAAGACAAAGTCGCTGAGTAATCTGAGCGAGATCAGACCCTAACAGGGCGGATGGGCGTTCACGCGCCCTCCTCCACCCCCCACTCAAAGGCCCGCACGCATGCAAAAATTCCTCAAACGACTTCACTGGCTCGATTATGTTATCGTCGCACTTGTGCTTGTCGCTGTGGTTTTTGTCATACAACGCGTTGGCGGCACGCTGAACTACAATTGGCGTTGGGAAAAAATCCCAAACTACATTTTCCGTTACCGCGAAGATCAAGAGCGCTGGGTCGCGAACCTTCTTATCCAAGGGCTTGTCGCAACGATCCGCATTAGCATTTACGCCAGCATTCTCGCCTTGGTCCTTGGCGTTATATTGGGTGTCGCGCGCTGCTCTGCCAACCTCGCCGTGCGCATGCTCGCACGCACCTATCTCGAATTTCTGCGCAACGTCCCACCCGTCGTTGTCATCTTTATCTTTTTCTTTTTCCTCTCCGAGCAAATCATCGCCGCGCTCAACATGGAACGCTGGGCGCGCGGCATTGCGCGCAGTGACGACAACCAAATCTGGACGTTCTTCTTTGGTGACATGCGCCGCTTTCCAGCGCTCATTTCCGGCGTCATCGTTCTCGGGCTTTTCCAAAGCGCCTTCGTCGGTGAAATCGTGCGCGCAGGCATTCAATCCATCGACAAAGGCCAACGCGAAGCCGCGCGATCCATCGGGATGAGCCGCTTCCAGGAATTGCGCTACATCGTGCTGCCCCAAGCGCTGCGCAAAGTGCTTCCGCCCATGGCAAACCAGTTCATCTCACTCGTCAAAGACAGCTCGCTCGTCTCGCTCATTTCTGTGCCGGACCTGACGTTCAAAACAGTCGAACTCGTGGCATCCACCCGCATGATATTTGAGGCGTGGCTGGTCGCTGCCGCCTTCTACTTTGTGATCTGTTTCAGCCTGTCGATGCTGTTCAGACGGTTAGAGCAACCCTAGCCATCCACATCCTGCACAACGATCATCAACATATCACCACGTTTAACGTATCCGCGATTGGTATGCGCCAACACGAGCCCGTCATGGCTAAAGCGCACCGTTTCCGATGCTCGTTCTGGCTCCATTACAAAGTGAAAACGCCCCGCAACATCACCAGCCTTCACCCGCGAACCAGCGCTGATAAAGCGATCAAAGACGCCTTCGCCTTTGGCGTTCAAACTATGCTCGGCTGAGGTAATCTCAACCATCTCAACATCCGTCCTCGGTGCGACCGACCCCTTCAGAATCCCCCGATTGCGCAGCATGTTATACAGCCCCAGCTCCGTCGCATCGGTAATCTCAGGATCAACACCGCCCCCGCCGCCAAGCTCTGTCGCGATCATCGGCACACCCGCACGCTCTGCTGCAGAATTAAGCGAGCGCGCGTCGTTGAAACTGCCCAAAACCCAAATCAGCGGCAACCCAAACACGCGCGCCAGTTCCAAATTCGCCGCATCCAACTCCGCATCTTTTGTGCGTGTCGCCAAAGTACACGGCGCAAAGAACGATGCCTTCCCACCCGAATGCAAATCCACCGCAATATCCGCGCGCGGCAGTAACTCCGTTTCGACATATACACAGAGTCCTCGAGCACCCGACTTTTGACGGGTTGACGTCTGACCGTAG
>NZ_MLCB01000024.1 GCF_001890925.1 Planktotalea frisia | reverse complement strand
AGCAACCGCCCAAAACCTCCGGAAACTCGCTAAGCTCAAGCCGATGGGACCAGCCGCAGGGTGAAAGGCAGGGTGGTTACGACCAGCCAAATGAAATCAACGTAATCACCAGCATCAATGGGCCAAAAACAACGAGTTTTTCAACACAATCGGCTCCTTTGGGACCTTCGCTGCGCAGTTGGCGAATTGGTAAGATGCGGTACGAAGCAGACCTCGCCGTCCGCGTGGCAAATGAGCGCTTTTAAGATGCGGCGTCGGAAGCCAAACGCACCAAGAGCGAAGAACTGCCGTTCTTTGCCGTCGCGCAATGTAGATCCAACCACAACAGAAGCTACCAATGGGCCAGGATTTGACGCACCTAAATTGTATAGAACGCGGAAGGCTTGCTTCGAATCTTCATCGACCAACGCGCCTAATTCGTAATGATTTCCGGCCCCATAAATGTGGTGGGCAACATGGTAGACAGCCACGGAATGTAGGTCACCATGATCAGGAACACGAAGAGCACAGCCAAGAAAGGCAGAGCCGCGCGCACGACCCGCATCATCGGCATGTTCGCGACGCCGGATGTCACGAACAGGTTCAAGCCAACAGGCGGCGTGATCATCCCGATCTCCATGTTCACCACCATGATGATGCCAAGGTGGATCGGGTCGATGCCCAGTTGAATTGCGATCGGGAACACCAGCGGAGCGACAATCACGATCAGACCCGACGGCTCCATGAACTGTCCACCGATCAATAAGATTATGTTGACGATGATCAGAAATGTAATCGGGCCAAGACCTGCTGCCAGCATCACCTCGGTAATATGTTGCGGGATTTGTTCGTCTGTCAAAACATGTTTCAGGATCAACGCGTTTGCAATGATGAACATCAACATGATCGTCAGCTTGCCGGCCTCAAGAAGTGTGTGTTTGGTGTCACGATGAAAGACTGCTGGGATCGCGAAGATCACGTTTTCCGCGTTGGCGCGCAATAGGTTCTTGCCTCCCACCATCAACGACTCGGCATAGCCGCCACCCGACACTTCCAACCGCTGCGCACCGCGCACCAAGCTGAACACGAAAACCGACGGTGGCAGCAATAGGATGAACACCGCTCCGATGATCTGTACGATCACAAACAATATCGCCACGTCAGATGTAAGCACCGAATAGACCGCATAGAGCATCGGCAGCACGCCAAAGATCAGCACAGCCCCCGTTGCAACCTGCATCCCATTGCCTGCGGGCACTGCTTTGGCGATTAGCATCGCCAAAACCAAAGCTATCAATAAGAACGCACCAGCGGCCGCAAAGGCGAACCACATCGGCGTGCCCATCATGAAACAGCCAATCGCATAAAGAATGAAAGTGACTAACGTGAATCCCCAGACGCGGAGCCCCAACAAGCCTAAGTCGGCCTCTGCTTCGGGCAGCCAACTGCGCCCCTTCAATGGCCCCATGTCGCGGTAAATGAAAATCGACACGATAAAGGCATAGACAGAGGCAATCGCTGCGGCTTCGGTCGGAGTGAAAACCCCCCCATAGATACCGCCCAAGATGACCACCATCAGGAACAGCCCCCAAGAGGCGTCAAGAATGGTCGAGAACACTTGTTCAAATCCCTGCCATTCGCCTTTCGGCAATTTTTTGACTCGTGCAATGACATAGATGGTGACCATCAGCATGAAGCCCGCCAAAAGGCCCGGAATGACGCCCGCAAGGAACATCCGCCCTACGGACACATCCGTGGCCGAGGCATAAACGACCATCACGATGGAAGGCGGGATCAATATGCCAAGCGTCCCCGCGTTACAGATGACCCCTGCGGCAAAGTCTTTAGTGTAGCCGGACTTCACCATGCCTGCGATCACAATAGACCCGACAGCGACAACCGTTGCGGGAGATGAGCCAGACAAGGCTGCAAAAAGCATACACGCCAGCACACCCGCAATCGCGAGCCCCCCGCGCACATGGCCAATGATCGCAATCGCAAAATCAATGATACGTCGCGCGACACCGCCCGTCGACATGAACGATGACGCGAGAATGAAGAACGGGATTGCCAGAAGCGTGTAGTGCCCCGCCATCGCCTGATACAGCGACTGCGCTACGGACGCGAGGGAGCTGTCAGACAGTACCAGCAAGAATAACGTTGACGACAGGCCAAGGGCCACAGCAATCGGCACACCGACCGCCAGCAAGGCAATGACCATACCAAAGAGAATTGCGACTTCCATGACTTAAGTCTCCTTGGACAAGCTTGCGCCAGCTTCTTCAACGGCGTCTTCTGCTTCGTGGCTGACAATGATTGTGTCGATCTCTCCGCGCAGGATTCGGATTAAATTTTGCACCAGACGGAACAACATCAACGCCATCGCGAACGGCAATATCGCGTAAGGAACTAAGCGTGGCAGTTTCTCGTAAGCTTCACCCATGTTGAACGTGTTTTCGAGCCAGGTTTGCGCGAAGGGGATCGGTACCTGTTCTGTTTCATACCAACCTTGATCGCGGGAATCCTCAAATCCTGTGGGGAACCAGCGGCCTGACGTGGCGTCCAGCCCCGCAAACGGCGCCCAATAGTCCCAGGCGCCCTTCAGCAACAGCACGCCGTAAAGGATACACGCCAGCGTCGCCAAAATACCAAGCCCGCGACGTGTCGATTTTCCCGTCAAGTTCAGCATAGCATCCACGCCAAGGTGGCTGACCACTTTGAACCCATAAGAAATGCCAAACAAAACCAGCCATGCAAATAATATGAGAACCACCTCAAGTCCCCAGATCAACTGGCTGTTGAACCCATAGCGCATCACAACATTTGTAAACGTCACGAGGGTCATCAAACCCAGCAACACGGCGATGATGCTCTCTTCGATGTTGTGAACGATCGAACTGATCCGCCCCTTGGGTTGATATCCACCCGACATTGCTATCCCTCCTAAAGAAGGGGTCGGCCACCACAGCAGCCGACCCGATTGTTAACGTAGGATCAAAGCCTTACAGTGCTTCGTTGATCGCTTGTGCGGCATCAATGTTGACTTGACCCACATCATCCACGAACTGCTCCCATACGGGCTTCATGGTTTCGACCCATGCTGCACGCTGCTCTGGTGTCAGCTCACGGATCACACCACCCGCGTCAATGATGGATTGCTTGGCGACCTCGTTCACAGCAAAGCTCTCAGCGTTGCGCGTTTCGGTGACTTCGCTGAGGATCGTCAGGAACTGATCGCGCACTTGGGGCTCAAGCCCGTCGAGCCAATCAACAGAGGTCACCACAAGGTAGTCGATGATCCCGTGATCTGTCTGGGTTGTGCCGTCCTGAACTTCAAAGAACTTTTGACCCCAGATGTTGGACCATGTGTTCTCTTGACCATCAACAACGCCCGTTTGAAGGGCACCGTAAACCTCAGAAAAAGACATCGGCTGCGGGGATGCGCCCATGGCTTCCATCTGCGCAATCAATACGTCGGACGGCTGGACGCGGAACTTCAGCCCTTCGGCGTCTGTCGGCACCATCAGCGGAACATTGGCTGACATCTGCTTCATGCCGTTGTGCCAATACCCCAGACCTTGAAGGCCGCGGCGCTGCATGGAATCAAGCATTGCCTGACCCGTGTCAGACGCTTGGAACTGATCCACGGCTTCAATATTCGCGAACATGAACGGTAAATCAAAGATACGGAACTGACGGGTAAAGGCTTCGAACTTGGACAAGGACGGTGCAGCTAATTGAACGTCGCCCTGAAGCATCGCTTCCAGCACCTGGTCATCATTATAAAGCGAAGACTGCGGGAATACCTCCATGCACATCACGCCGTTCATTTCGGCGTTTACACGCTCTTGCAGCAACGTTGCTGCGATGCCTTTTGGGTGGCGGTCGGTGTTGGTGACGTGGCTGAACTTAACGACGATTTCGCCTTCGTCGCAGGCCGCCAACGCGGAATTCGCGCTGAACGCCATTGTCAGGGTCAGTGCCGAGCTAAATAGAAACTTCATAGTATCCTCCTTTAAACCGCATCGCCGCGCCTCTAGACATTTTCTAGGGCGGCTTGTGTCGCCAAAGCCTATCGGGGATTGCTGTAAGAATTAGTCGGTATTACTGATCAGTTTTTCCGATTAATATTTATGGATTAATCTGAGATACTGGATAAAAGCAATTTCCGCGGGGAGTTCGAAATGTTCCAGGATTTCGTTGAAGAGCGTATCGGAGGCGATGGTGCGACACTGTTCGTCCGCCGCGCGGGGCCCGAAGGGGCGCCACCGATTGTTCTTCTTCATGGGTATCCGCAGACATCTGCCATGTGGCACGGTGTGGCGCCAATTCTGGCACGCTCTTATCAGGTCATTTGTCCGGACTTGCGCGGTTATGGTCGATCAGACAAACCCGCGTCAAACACGTCGCATGAACCCTATTCAAAACGCGCTATGGCGGGTGACATCGTCGCGGTCATGCAGCGTTTGGGGCATAATAGGTTTCTGGTCGGAGCCCATGATCGGGGTGCGCGTGTGGCGCATCGGATGGGTTTGGACCATTCCCATCGCGTGGCGGCCATGGCGTTTCTGGACATTGCACCGACCCGCGAAATGTACGCGGGAACCGGCGCCGCATTCGCGCGTGCGTATTGGCACTGGTTTTTCCTGACCCAACCAAGCCCATTGCCCGAGCAAATGATCGGTGCTGATCCCGAAAAGTTCTGGAAGTTGAAGTGTTTTAATCAGGCAGGCGGCAGCAACCCGTTCTCGCCCGAGGCTTTGGCGGAATACTTGAGTGCTTTTTCCGATCCGGACGCCATTCATGCAAGCTGTGAGGATTATCGTGCCGCCGCCACCATCGACATCGAGCATGACGACGCAGATCAGGGGCGAAAACTCGACATGCCCCTCCTGACGCTCTGGGCGAAACGCGGCGTTATCGAGACATGCTTTGACGCGCTTGGCCTCTGGCGTCAGCGCGCCGCGCAGGTTGAGGGCGAAGCTCTCGACACCACACATTACATGGCCGAAGAGATTCCGGATGATATCGCCGCGCGTATGTCCGATTTCTTTGCCCAAAACCCGATCCATGCGGAGGTTGCCGAATGAGCCGGACACTTTATGATAAATTGGTTGACGCCCATAAGGTGTGCGATCTGCCCGATGGCGACATGCTGATCTACGTCGATTTTCACATCATGAATGAATACACCAGCCCACAGGCCTTTTCGGGGCTCGACACAAAGGGGTTGGATGTTTGGCGACCCGAGGCGCATCTAGCGGTCGTAGACCATGTGAACGCGACCCGAAGCAGTGAACCGCATGATGCGGCCTCTAAGCTGCTGATCGACAATCTGGAAGCCAACTGTACCAAACACGGCATAGCTTTTTACGGCCTTGGCGACCCGCGACAGGGCATCGAACACGTTGTGGTGCCTGAACAGGGGCTCGTAACGCCGGGTATGCTGATCGCTTGCGGTGATAGCCATACCACCACCTATGGGGCTTACGGCGCGCTTGGCTTCGGGATCGGCACATCCGAAGTCGAACACGTGCTCGCCACCCAAACCTTGCGCTACAAACGCATGAAATCCATGCGCGTTATGATCGACGGAGCAACCGCACCCGGCGTAACGGCAAAAGACATCATCATGAAAGTCGTGCAAGTCGTGGGCGCAGGTGGGGCCAATGGATATGCAGTTGAATTTGCGGGCTCCGCAGTGCGCGACCTCGACATGGCCGGACGCATGACCGTTTGCAACATGGCGGTTGAGCTGGGTGCACGCGCGGCCTTGATTGCAGCGGATGACATTACTGAGCGTGCATTGCAGGGCCACCCCCACAGCGGTCAGTTTGAATTCAAAAATGAAAACTGGGCCAGTGATTCCGAAGCGGTATTTGACAAAGAGTTCACTATTTCAGGGACCGATATCGAACCTCTGATCACGTGGGGCACGAGCCCGGATCAGTCTGTGCCTATCACTGCAAATGTGCCAATCTCATCGGACTATTTAACACCCGAAGCCAAGGCGGCGTTGGGACGCTCGTTGCAATACATGGGATTGTCTGAAGGACAATCGGCCCAGTCGATAAAAATCGACACGGCATTCATCGGCTCTTGCACCAATAGTCGTATCGAAGATCTGCGCGAGGCCGCCAAAATACTGGAAGGGCGTCATGTGGCGACCGGCGTCGAAGCCATCGTTGTGCCAGGGTCTGCCATGACACGCCTCAAGGCCGAAGCGGAAGGCCTGCGCGCCATTTTCGAGGCCGCAGGTTTTGAATGGCGACCTGAAGCAGGCTGTTCGATGTGTCTGGCAATGAACGACGACATTGCAATGGATGGTGAGCGGGTCGCCTCATCTACCAACCGAAACTTTGAGGGGCGTCAGGGCCGTGGTGCGCGCACCCATTTGATGTCGCCAGCAATGGTGGCCGCGGCCGCCGTCGCTGGTCATCTAGCTGATGTGCGAGATTTCAAATGAAAGACAAGCAGATGACGAAAACGATCAACGGGATCGCCGCCCCATTGCCACTCGCCAATGTCGACACCGACGTGATCATGCCAAAACGGTTCCTGATCACGATCACCCGCGAAGGGTTAGGTGACGGCACGTTTGCTGACCTGCGCTTTGACACCGCGGGTGGGCAGCGCCAAGAATTCGTCTTGAACAAGGCGCCTTGGACGCAGGCCAGTATCTTGGTCGTCGGTGACAATTTTGGCTGTGGGTCCAGTCGGGAGCATGCCGTTTGGGGCCTGCGCCAGCTTGGAATAGATGCTTGCATCGGGACAAGTTTTGCAGGGATTTTTTACGACAACGCCCGCAAAAACGGTCTTGCACTCCCAGTTGTTTCCCCCGCAACACGGGACGCACTTTTGCAGTTTGCGAACGATGCCAGAGCCGGCGAGATATTGATTGATCTCGAAAAACGAACGATATCAGCAGGCAAGCTCTCGGAACCTTTCGAGATGGACGATGCCACACAAACATCGCTGATCCGAGGTCGCGATGATACGCTGGACTCGCTCGATTATGCAGGTGCGATCAGGGATTTCGAAGCCCGATTGAATAACGAAATGCGTATACGCGTTTTCAAGTAGACCGACAAAGGGGTGCGGATTGGACATCAGACAACTGGAATGCTTCGTCGCTGTCGCCGACGAACTTCACTTCCGACGCGCAGGGGAACGTTTGGGGCTGAGCCAATCTGCTTTGTCTGAACGGATCTCTGCGTTGGAGCACGAACTTGGGGCGAGGCTACTTTTCAGAACGACCCGACAAGTCAGCCTGACCCAAGCCGGATCGGAATTCATCCTAGATGCCAAGAGAATTCTCACCGATATCGAAAGATCAGTCTCCAATGTTCGTCATACTGCCGAGTCTGACTTGCGTCACATCCGGGTTAGTGGCGTCGACGAAGCGATTTCGATGTTGTTGCCGCGGACTCTGCTGGCTTTCCGGCAAACCGACCCAAAGGTCCATGTTCAGGTTCTGGAAATTTCTTCCTCTGAACAGCACTCCCAAGAGTTGATCGGCCATCGTACCGATGTTGCCTTTGTTCGCACGCCTCTGGATGACGAATTCATTACCAGCGAGCTCCTGCACCGCCAGCCAATCGTGGTTGTCCTTGCCAACGCCAACCCGCTTTCCGGCGCGGCGTCTCTTTCCACATCCGATATCGTTGACCAGCCGATCGTGGGGTATCCTAAGCACGCGCGACCAATCCTGCACGAGGCACTGTGGAGTGGTTTTCGCCAAATTGGCGTTCAACCAAACATTGTCTGTGAGATCATCGACAAGTCTACGTTGCTACAGTTCGTGGCCCACGGGCTCGGGATTGCGCTGGCACCAGCTTGGGTCAAGAATATCGCCCCACCCGGCGTTACATTTGTCCCGTTTGAACCATGCGAAAACCGAATCGACCTGTATGTTGCGTTTCGAAAATCGGGGAACTCTGACACCATTAAAAGTTTTATCGATACCGTGAGAACAATCGCCGTCTAACGGCCGTACTTTACAACTTGATTTGACGGTGACAACGGCCCGGTTCAATGCTGTCTACATCGAACTTCTACGTTAACAAGCGCCGGAAGCGGTCGTGAGGCATACAGTCGCCAAGCCCGCAGTATGTGAATTCACCCCCCCCCTTATCCTTGCTGCACTCTGCATGAATGGCTGGTTTTTCCGCTGCGCGGCAGCACCAAATTTTACGCTCACGCAGCATTTCCCACGCCGCGTGCGCGCGCAGCAGGAAAATCGGATTCAAACAAAGGGCACTTTTGAGACCTTCGCTGCACGATGATCGAACGGCAGGTCTCCGTCACTGGAGCGAAATTCATGATATTTGCACCAACATTACGCAGCCATGAAAACAAGGCCCTAGCGGCGGTGCATAAATCTGGTGCAAAATTGACTGATCCTGAACCGCTATGACCTCGTGTTTGGCGGGGAAATCTAGAACTAGGTTTGTGTGATCGTTGGGGTAGGGAGGCAACTCCACCATTGCAGTGCAGTATTCGACATTAACGGCGTATTCTGTTGAAAAACTCCCATGTCGGGCGTTTCGGACAAATCTGACGGAA
>NZ_MLCB01000023.1 GCF_001890925.1 Planktotalea frisia | reverse complement strand
ACCCTACATTTGACATTAAGAACGGCATCCAGAAAAATCTGGGTGCCGTTTTTTGCATTCTCCCCGTGCTCGAGTCACCTTGCGTGCTGCAGCACGCAAAGCCACGCGGAGGGCTATTTTGGCGCGTTCTCTCGCTTTGAAATAAAATTTATTCCACGGCAGGACAAACGCAATGCCGCTTTGCAGCATACTCGCAAGGCGCTGCACTCGTTTAAAAAATTCAACTTAGCATACGAAAGTATCCAGATTGGGTATGCCATGGTATTCCTTTAAGTATTTAAAATCATTTGATTTTTAATTATTTCGCAAACATAAACTGTCGGATGCTGGACGTTGAAAAACCACACTCCGAAACTCACCCGCACCCCGATCTATCCGATTGGATTGGTCAAAGAGAGCGCGCACATGGCTGTGTTACACATCACGCTGCTCTCACAATTCGCGCGACCCTTGTCGGGGAGGGCGAAGAGCAACTTGGGGGAGATACCATGCCCCATCTTTGGCACTGGTACGCGTTTCCGCCAACTGCTTCGGTGGATGGTTTGGGTGCTGACGGTCATCCAAAGCTTGGCGGTTTCCTACCGCCAGTTCCGCTAGAGCGGCGTATGTGGGCAGGGGGAATCTTGGAGTTTTTTCAGCCTTTGAAAGTGGGCGAACCGTTGGAGCGGCGATCCAGCATCACGAACGTGGTCGAGAAATCTGGCGCGTCTGGTCAAATGGTTTTTGTGACAGTGCAGCACGACATTTTCACCGACCGAGGGCTTTGTGTGCGAGAGCAGCAAGATATCGTTTACCTGGACATCCCTGAACGCTTCAATCCGCCCCCTGCGAAACCCGTGCCGCGCGCAACAGACGATGCGGTGATTGTGATCGACCAAACCGTTCCAACGAGTGAACCTTTGCTGTTTCGCTATTCTGCGATCACGTTCAACGCACACCGTATCCATTACGATTTGCCCTACGCTCAAGCCGTAGAGAAGTATCCAGGTCTTGTGGTGCATGGTCCTTTGCAAGCGCAGCTTTTGATGGACGCGGCAAGCAAGTGGGCTGGCAAAGCACCGATGCTTTTCAAATTTCGTGGCGTGCATCCGATGTTTCATCAAAATGACCTGCGCTTGGTTGGAACGCAAAACGTTTCTGAGGACACAGGCACGCGCAAATTGACGCTTTGCACCGCACTTGGAGATCAACATCAGGGCATGCAAGCCACAGCAGAATGGGAGGAAGATTAATGGGAATTTTATCTGGAATGCGTGTGGTTGAGGGCTCGGCTTTCGTCGCTGTGCCGCTTGCGGGCATGACCTTAGCGCAAATGGGTGCTGATGTGATCCGCTTTGATCGTCTGGGGGGCGGTCTAGATGCCAAGCGCTGGCCGCTTGCGCCATCTGGGCAAAGCTTGTTTTGGGCGGGTCTGAACAAAGGAAAACGCTCTATCGCAGTGGATATGAAAAGCGAGGAAGGTCGCGAGCTGATCACCCGGATTATCACCGCGCCGGGCGAGGATGCAGGGCTCTTCCTTACCAATCTGCGCGTTCGTGGATGGATGGACTATGAAACTCTAACGCAGTTTCGCAAGGACCTGATCATGGTCACTTTAACGGGGGACCGACGTGGTAACCCTGCGGTGGATTATTCGGTAAACCCTGCGCTTGGCGTGCCAGAGATTACAGGTGCAGAAGGGTCCACGGATCCTGTCGCACATGCGGTTCCTGCTTGGGACTTACTTGCGGGGAACTTGTGCGTATCCAGCCTTCTTGCCGCAGAGCGCCATCGCTTGCGTAATGGCGTGGGGCAGGACGTTGAGCTGTCTTTAAAGGATGTTGCGGCCGCTGCATTGGGTCATCTCGGCATGATCGGTGATGCTGCGTTGAACGATGCGCCGCGAACAAAGGCAGGTAACGCGCTTTATGGCGCTTATGGGCAGGACTTTGTGTGCAAAGACGGTGAGCGGGTTATGGTAATCGGCTTGACCGACCGCCAATGGCGCGGACTCGTTAAGATCACCGACACGGGCGCGCAAATGGACGCACTTGCGAAACGCATGAAACGGGATCTGATGCAGGAAGGCGCGCGTTGGGAATTGCGCCATGAGATCACAGAGATCTTGAAGCCTTGGTTCGCGGCTCGCCCAGTCGCCGCGTTTGCAGAAGCCTTTAAGGCGGCTGGTTTGACGTGGTCGCAATTCCGCTCGCTCAAAGCCGCTTTGGCAGAGGATCAAGATTTGAGTGCCGACAACCCGATGTTCACGGATTTGCACCAAACAGGGTTGGGTCGTTTCCCTGTACCAAGCTCACCTGTGAGTTTCTCCAAGCACCCGCGAGAGGCCGCACGTCCAGCGCCGCAGTTGGGCATGCATACCGAAGAGATCCTAGGCGATGTTGTTGGCATGGATGATCGTGAAATATCGCGTTTATTTGATAGAGGGATCGTGCAAAGCCCGAATTTCGCGGTTGTTCGCCCAGCGGCTTAATCAAAGCAGTTGATGCGATACAAATCCGTCTATCATTGCTAACATCTCGCTATGACAAACTATCCCTCACCTCGTTCGATGCATCCTGTGCGCCTCGCGGATGGGAGCGCGCATTTGGGTAGCGTTTTTCTTGCCGCGGCGATTGATCATCCACGCATGAAAGTGGGTGAATACACCTACGCGTCCGCGCATGAACCCCCTAAGGATTGGGCTGCACTTCTCGCGCCCTATCTCTATGATTTCTCGCCGGAACGTCTGATCATTGGCAAGTTTTGCCAGATCGCCAGTGGTGTGCAATTCACCACGTCCTCTGCCAACCATCGCTTCGACGGCATCTCGAGCTTTCCTTTTGCGATTTTCGGGGGCGGTGGGCGCGAGGGTCGCCCGTCCATGCCCGATACAGGTCCCGATACCGTCATCGGTAACGATTGTTGGATCGGGACGGGTGCGACATTGATGCCGGGCTGTGTGCTTGGCGATGGCGTTATTGTGGGGGCACGGGCTGTGGTGACTGGTCAGCATGCTGACTACACCATTATTGCAGGCAACCCTGCACGCGAAGTGCGGACCCGTTTCGTGCCACGCGATCGTCAACGCCTCAAAGCGATAGCGTGGTGGGACTGGCCGATAGAGAAGATTTTGACGCATGAAGCAGCGATATCTGGTGGAGATATTGAGGCATTGGAAAGGGCTGTGCGTCCGCTTGCAGGATCGTGAAGATTGCCCCTTGCAAAGGCGACATCCCCGCCGTAAACGGACATTGGCTTTAGGGGTTTAGCTCAGTTGGTAGAGCATCGGTCTCCAAAACCGAGGGTCGTGGGTTCGAGTCCCTCAGCCCCTGCCAAAGCCACTTGTCCCTACATCTTCAGACAAGCTTCGTGGCCGCGCGAACGCACATTGGCGTGTAAGCGCATTGTTAGGCTTTAAGTTGTCTTGAAACTGCCGCACTCTACACGTATGTCACCCCCAACCTTGATCGACGGAAGTTCTAAAATGGCCATGACCAACCCGCTCCAGTATGTTCAGCAAGTTCGCTCCGAAGTTGCTAAAGTTGTTTGGCCAACGCGCCGCGAAGTCATGTTGACGACGATCATGGTGTTTATCATGGCGGCTTTGACGGCGGTTTTCTTCGCGGTCATCGACATCATCATTCGATTTGGATTGACCAGCGTTCTTGGATTCTTCGGCTCTTAAGCGAAAATCAACACCAGCCCTTGAATTGCCCGTCTAGCTTGGGTATTGCGCTGTTACCTCCCCAAAATGACTGCCCTTAAGATTCGAACGGCACACGCATTTTGTCTGGAAGGTCGGTACGCTGCGTTATGCCGCGTGTTGCGAAAAGGTTAATGTGACCCACTAGGGTTCAGACAAGGATAAGTGTCAGATGGCGAAGCGGTGGTATTCGGTAAGCGTTCTTTCGAACTTTGAGAAAAAGATCGCCGAGCAAATCAGAACCTCAACCATCGAGAACGGCCTTGAGGACGACATCGAAGAGGTGCTTGTTCCGACTGAAGAAGTCATTGAAGTCCGTCGTGGCAAGAAAGTGACCTCCGAGCGCCGCTTTATGCCAGGCTACGTGCTTGTACGGATGGAGATGTCTGACCAGGGTTATCACCTGATCAACTCGATCAACCGCGTCACTGGTTTTCTGGGCCCACAAGGCCGTCCAATGCCGATGCGTGACGCTGAAGTCGAAGCGATCCTTGGCCGTGTGGCCGAGGGCGAAGAGGCACCGCGTAACATCATTCACTTTGAAACAGGTGAGCGCGTTAAGGTTAACGATGGTCCGTTTGAAGACTTCGATGGCATGGTGGAAGAAGTCGACGAAGACAACCAGCGCCTCAAGGTGACTGTTTCGATCTTTGGTCGTGAAACACCCGTTGAGTTGGAATTCACTCAGGTCACGAAGCAAAGCTAAGTCACCCCTTTTCAGCACCACCAGAAAGCGCGCCTGTTAATCGGCGCGCTTTTGTCGTTTACCGCGCAAACACAGCACGCAGCCACCCATTGTGGAACATAAAAGACTCACTTGCGCGAAGAAGTGTGTCAAATCGCCTAAAAAGCGTATTTTTCGCCCAAAAAGATATTGACGCCCGCGTTGGTTGCACGGTGTAATTATATCCACGAGCACAACATACAGCGGCAAGCTGCAAAGCCGCGGATACATTTTGGGGGATACTATGTTCATTTCTTTGTTAAGGAGCCATTTGCCTTGGGTCGCACCAACGGCAGCGATTGTTTTCGCGGCATCCACAGGTTTTTTTGATCGTTCTTCGAGTTCCGAGCGAGTTGCTCAAGCGCCCGCACAAGTCGCGTATGATATCATGATATCAATACGCAAGCAACCGCTGTAGCCGAAGAAAACCAACCACGCGTTCAAAGCAATGCAGCAGCAGCTGAGGTTGTGACGCGTTTGAGCGTTGTTACAGATTCATCTTTGCAAGCTCTTCAGCCAGAACTTGAACCGATTCAATCCGCAGCTTTCGCTCCGGTCGTACAGTCTGTCGTTGAAAAGGTAAAACCTGCTGTGGAAGTCGCATCGTTGCAAGACACTAAAGAGGCCACATCGTTTTTTGCCAATGCGCAGGCTAATCTAATTGCTCAGGAAAGCTGCGTTTCTGACTTGCGCGCTTTGTCAGAGCGAGCTCGGGTCTACTTTCCTGCAGGAGGTCTAACACTGGACGAAAGCGGCATAGCGCAGGCGCGTTTGATCGCGGCTTTGGCGCAAGATTGTAATGGTGTGCAGATACTCGTTGAGGGCCATTCTGATCCGTCGGGTGATCCAGCTGTGAACTTGCGCCTTAGCAAACAACGCGCAGAGCAGGTGATCCAACGTCTTGGCGCAACCGGTCTTGATACGTCGGCTTTTGTGGCCGAAGGTTTGGGCAGCAAGCAGCCCTCTGGCGTGACTGGGCCTCAAGGCGATGCGTATTATGATCGCCGAGTTTAATTCGTTGTTCTTGAAACCAACGCAACAGCTGTGCGCAATGTCGCCATACCAAGCGCTTGGGCCTCATCAAGCTGTGTACAAGAGCTTCGCGGCGCAGTGTCTGATATTCAAATTTTCTACGCGCCTCGTTCTGTTGCCGCCAAGCAAGAGGACATGTCGAAGGCGCTATTGCTGGCAAACATGGCAATGGATTGCCCGGATGCCCGTTTGCGTGTGATCGGTCAACATTCCGATGATGCTCGCATCGGTGAAAACCCGGCGACGGGCCGCTTGCGTGCGAAAGCGATGATGGCAATGCTGGTCGGGCAAGGCATCGAATCTGGACAAGTTATTATGGCCGCGCCTTCGCGTTCCATGAGCACGAATGAGCTCAGCGGAAGCCGGTTGGATTTTGACATCATACTTGAATGATCTCTGACTGACGCGTTTCTTTAAAGAAACGAGAAGCCCCAGTTCTATCTCATCAGATTGAACTGGGGCTCTTTGCGTTTATCGCTCAAATTATCGGCATGCGTTGTAATGCGGATTGAACCGAAAATAATCATTTGCACTCCTCTCAGATTCGGACTATGCGCCGGAGGCTCATGGGCAGGGCTTTAGTTCTGTCCGTTTTTCCGTGGGAGGCACGGTCATCGCGATGACCAAACCAGACCACGGCGACAGTATCTTCGGACACGCGTGTTCGTGGAGTTGAATTAGGAGAAAGCCAAATGGCTAAGAAACTCGCTGGTACGATGAAGCTGCAGGTTCCTGCAGGTAAAGCGAACCCATCCCCACCCGTCGGCCCTGCATTGGGTCAACGCGGCATTAACATCATGGAATTCTGTAAGGCGTTCAACGCTAAAACAGCGGATCTCGAGCCAGGCGCACCATGCCCGACCGTGATCACATACTATCAGGACAAGTCCTTTTCCATGGACATCAAGACGCCACCAGCGTCTTACTTCCTGAAGAAAGCTGCCAAGCTTTCCTCTGGTGCGAAGCTCCCTGGTCGTGAGACAGTTGGTTCTGTCACAGTGGCTCAGGTTAAAGAGATCGCAGAAGCGAAAATGAAAGATCTGAACGCGAACGACATGGAAGCGGCTATGCAGATCATTCTGGGCTCTGCCCGTTCTATGGGCATCGAGGTGAAGTAATGGCTAAATTTGGTAAGCGTTTCACCGCAGCTCGTGCGGCATTCGAAGGCAAGAGCAATCTGACAGTTGAAGACGCTGTTGCTCTGGTCAAAGCAAACGCCAACGCGAAGTTCGACGAGTCTGTCGAGATTGCAATGGTATTGGGCGTTGATCCACGCCACGCGGACCAGATGGTTCGTGGTGTGATCGGTCTTCCAAACGGCACAGGCAAAACAGTACGCGTTGCTGTCTTTGCACGCGGCGCGAAAGCTGAAGAAGCTCAAGCAGCTGGCGCAGACATCGTTGGTGCAGAAGACCTGATGGAAATAGTTCAAGGCGGTAAGATCGAATTTGATCGCTGCATCGCAACACCTGACATGATGCCTGTTGTGGGTCGTCTTGGTAAGGTGCTTGGTCCACGTAACCTGATGCCAAACCCAAAGGTCGGCACAGTGACAATGGACGTTGAAGCAGCTGTAAAAGCGGCTAAAGGCGGCGAAGTTCAGTTCAAAGCAGAGAAAGCTGGCGTTGTACACGCGGGCGTTGGCAAAGCATCTTTCGATCAAGCCAAGCTGGTTGAGAACGTTAAAGCCTTCATCGGTGCCGTCGCAAAAGCGCGCCCATCCGGTGCAAAGGGTGCTTACATGAAGAAGATCAGCATTTCTTCTACCATGGGCCCTGGTGTCAGCCTCGACGTTGCGTCTGCAAACGAAGAGTAAACAAGAATTCTTGTGATGTTTGCCTTCGGGCGAACCCACTTGATGACGGGGCCGCTTAATTTGGCCCTGTCCTGTCCGAGACGAAGGGTGAGAAGGCAACTTCTCATAATTCCTTTCTGAGATGGGGAACGAGACGAGACTTTCGAGGATTTAAGTACCTCGGGCGATCAACTCGGGACCCTCTATTGGACCCGAACGCCTGCACGTCTTTCAGACGTTGCTGGCTTAACTGAGCCGGAAGGGGAACCTTCCACATTTGGAGTAAAACTGTGGATAGAGCACAAAAAGAACAGTTGGTCGACGAACTCGGCCAAATCTTTGAAAGCTCTGGCGTCGTTGTGGTAGCCCACTACGCCGGTCTGACAGTTGTTGAGATGCAGGATCTACGTGCTCGCGCAAGCGAAGCAGGTGGAGCCGTGCGTGTTGCCAAAAACAGGCTCGCCAAGATCGCCCTTGAGGGAAAGCCATGCGAGAGCATTGCTGACTATCTCACGGGTATGACCGTACTGACCTATTCTGAGGACCCTGTCGCAGCAGCGAAAGTGGCCGAAGATTTCGCCAAAGAGAACAAGAATTTCGAAATTCTTGGCGGCGCAATGGGTGAGAACGCTCTGGACCGTGCCGGTGTTACAGCCGTGTCTAAAATGCCTTCCCGCGACGAGCTTATTGCTTCGATCGTTGGTTGCATTGGGGCACCAGCTTCCAACATCGCCGGTGCACTTGGCGCACCTGCAAGCAACATCGCGGGTATCTTGTCCACTATCGAGGACAAGGCCGCGGCCTAAACAACTGATTGGCTGGCGTGTTGGTCGAAAGAGCGCACGTTGGAACACATCTTATATAAACGGAAAGAGTCAAAATGGCTGATCTGAAGAAACTTGCTGAAGAGATCGTTGGTCTTACACTTCTCGAAGCACAAGAACTGAAAACTATCCTCAAGGACGAGTATGGCATTGAGCCAGCAGCTGGCGGCGCAGTCATGATGGCTGGCCCTGCTGACGGTGGCGGTGCTGCGGCAGAAGAGCAGACAGAATTCGACGTAATTCTGAAAGCAGCTGGTGCATCCAAGATCAACGTGATCAAGGAAGTACGTGCGATCACAGGTCTTGGCCTGAAAGAAGCAAAAGAGCTCGTTGAAGCTGGCGGCAAAGCTGTCAAAGAAGGCGTCTCTAAAGAAGAAGCTGAAGACGTTAAGGGCAAGCTGGAAGCAGCTGGCGCGGAAGTCGAAGTTAAGTAATTCTGCTTGTCAGATTATTTCGGAAACGGCGGCTCCTTCGGGGCCGCCGTTTTGTTTGTTTGATGAAGAAGTGTGGGGTCAAACCTGCTCACCCCGATGGCCGCTTCGCGGACATGGACGAAGCCGCTGGCGCGGCAATGGCGCTTGTAGCGGGTGTTGTGC
>NZ_MLCB01000022.1 GCF_001890925.1 Planktotalea frisia | reverse complement strand
TCAGACAATTTCCGCGTCATAACCCATGAAAAAATTCGGGTTTTGGGGTAGCAGCGGTATAGCTCATAAAACCTCTCAAAGACGGACAGTTGAAACCAAAACTCGGTCATTTCTCGAAAGGACTGCACCCAGAAACCCTTGCGGGGCTTCAGACTGGCTACCTATTAACAGCGCAAAACGGAACTTGCGTTGGTGCGAGCTGCCGTACAACACAAACGAGCACTTTGTTGTTTGAGCCCGCGGGCCCCCTTGGTGAGGCCGCCAATGCGTTGATGCAAAAGGCGCACGCGAGCGAGACAAATCCGCTTTTTTACAAGTGCCATAAACGAAGTGCCGCAACCTTGCGCAAACACGGCTTTGCGACGATTCGGATTGCACAAGATGCACTAATCAACCTCACAACCTTCGACGTAAAAACCCCTAAGTACAAAGGTTTGCGTCGAAAACTTCGCAAAGCAGAGACTGCTGGCGTCACAATTCACCACGCGCAGATAAGTGACGCCGAGATGCAGCAAATGGCTGTCATCGATGCCGATTGGCAAGGTGCGAATGGCACAGCGCGCGGGCTTTCTATGGGGCGCTTTAGTTCAGACTATGTGATGTCGCAGGTTGTTTTTACAGCTTGGCAAAACAAGACGATGATCGCGTTCATCACCTGTCATCAAAGCCCTGAGTGTTGGACCCTTGATATTATGCGCAGTGCCACAAATGCACCGGTCGGCACGATGTATGCTTTGGTTCATCAGGCGCTGATCGCAGCGAAAGAGCAACACTGCGAGCGTTTTTCACTGGCCTCAACGAGTTACGAAAAGCAGCACATTCTGCGTTTCATTGATCAAATTAGTCTGCGCAAGCGGACAAGAACCGCAGGGCTTGAACAATTCAAACGCAGCTTCGCGCCTGCTTGGCAGCCGCTTTATGCCGCCGCTCCGAGCAATATAGGGTTAACGCTGTCGCTTTGGGATGTTTGGCAAGAGATTCATGACCCTCCACCTATTCCTGAAAAAGTCCAAATCGCGCCCTGCTCCTAGCGTAATCCGCATCTACCTCATTATCATTATGATGATTATGAATTTGTTTCAGAAACCCGTTCATGAGACATAAAAAGAAAATCGCAGGTAAAAAAATGACAAACGCTCTTACAAAAATGCTTGCCGAGCGCGACTGGATCTTGGCGGATGGCGCGACCGGAACAAATCTCTTCAATATGGGCCTTATGTCAGGTGACGCGCCAGAACTTTGGAATGAGCAATATCCTGAGAAAATCAAAGCACTTTACCAATCCGCTGTAGATGCGGGAAGCGATCTGTTTTTGACGAATTCCTTTGGTGGCAACGCGTCGCGCCTGAAGTTGCATAACGCACAAAAACGCGCGCACGAATTATCTCGTATGGCTGCAGAGATTGGTCGCGATGTTGCGGATAGTTCCGGTAGAACGGTCATCGTAGCAGGCTCTGTCGGTCCGACAGGCGACATTATGCAACCTGTCGGCACGTTGTCACATAGCGATGCAGTTGAAATATTTCATGAGCAAGCGGAAGGTTTAAAAGCGGGTGGCGCAGATGTGCTCTGGCTCGAAACAATTTCCGCACCAGAAGAATATCTCGCTGCGGCAGAGGCATTTAAGTTGGCCGATATGCTATGGGTTGGAACTATGAGTTTTGACACGGCGGGTCGCACCATGATGGGGATGACAAGTGCTGCAATGGTGGAGATGGTCGACAAAATTGACAATTCTCCTTTGGCCTTTGGTGCCAATTGCGGCACTGGTGCCTCTGATCTGCTGCGCACGATTCTGGGATTTTCTGCTCAAGGTTCGAGCACGCCAATCATCGCCAAGGGCAATGCTGGTATTCCCAAATATGTGGACGGTCACATTCATTATGACGGCACGCCCGAATTGATGGGTCAATACGCCTGCCTGGCGCGCGATTGCGGTGCCAAAATCATTGGCGGTTGCTGTGGTACGATGCCAGAGCATTTACGCGCGATGCGCGCAGCACTTGAAGGGTCTTCAAAATCTGGATCCCCTTCTCTTGAAGCCATCGTTGCGGCGCTTGGACCATTTTCATCCACCGGAGATGGAACCGAAGACAACGCGCCAACGGCACGGGTAACACGCCGTCGTCGTCGGATCGCTTAAGGCAACACCCAGTAAAAAATTGAATTTAGTCGGATGTGAACGCGCCAATGTCGCTATTGTCGAAGTGCGTCTGCGACATTCTGACCAAAGTTCACAGAAATAACAGGCGTTTGCGCCCCATTAAAGGAACGGCTCATGTCCGACGAAGACGACATCATCCTGGCGGAACTGGACGACGAAGAACTTGTCCAACAAATGTTCGACGACCTTTATGATGGTCTCAAAGAAGAAATCGAAGAAGGTGTTAACATCCTGCTCAGCCGCGGCTGGGCCCCCTATGACGTCCTGACCAAAGCGTTGGTTGGCGGCATGACAATTGTCGGCGCGGACTTCCGCGATGGTATTTTGTTCGTACCCGAAGTGCTTTTGGCAGCAAACGCAATGAAGGGTGGCATGTTCATTCTCAAGCCGTTGCTTGCAGAGACAGGTGCGCCGCGTGTTGGCAAAATGGTAATTGGCACGGTCAAAGGCGACATCCACGACATCGGCAAAAACCTTGTCTCAATGATGATGGAAGGTGCGGGTTTTGAGGTTGTTGATCTTGGCATTAACAATGCTGTCGACGCCTATCTCGAAGCGCTTGAAGCGGAAGAGCCTGACATCCTCGGCATGTCCGCACTGCTCACAACGACGATGCCCTACATGAAAGTGGTGATCGACACGCTCGTCGAGCAAGGCAAACGCGATGATTATATTGTACTTGTCGGGGGCGCACCGCTGAATGAAGAGTTTGGCAAAGCCATTGGTGCAGACGCCTACTGCCGTGATGCAGCTGTTGCTGTTGAGACGGCAAAAGAGTGGGTTGGGCGCAAGCACAATCAAATGGCAGGCTAAACGCTTCGGCCTAAGCAATACAAAGCTCCGGCGCGAAAGCGTGCGGAGCTTTTTTCGCTCAAGGACAAATAGATGCAGATCAAAGATGATGTTTTGGCGCAAGATGGCATAACGCTTCATGCAGGTGGCAAATCGCTTATCATCGCCTGTGGGGCGCTCGCGCGTGAAATACTTGCTTTGAAAAAGTTGAACGGTTGGGAACATATGGATCTCACCTGTCTACCTGCGATCTATCATGTCCATCCTGAAAAAATCACCGACGCCGTTGAGACTGCTGTTTTAAAACACAAAACTGACTATGCGCAGATATTCATAGCCTATGCGGATTGCGGCACTGGAGGATTATTGGCCGCAAAATGCGCAGAACTTGGCGTCGAATTGATCCAAGGGCCACATTGCTATTCGTTTTTCGAGGGCAATGCTGCGTTTGAGAAGATCTCAGAAGATGAGTTTACGGCCTTCTATCTGACTGACTTTCTGGTCCGCCAGTTTGACGCTTTTGTCATAAAACCAATGGGTTTAGATCGTCATCCTGAGCTGCGCGATATGTACTTTGGCAACTATGAAAAACTGGTCTATCAGGCGCAAACTGACAACCCTGAACTGACCGAAAAAGCCAAGCTTTGTGCAGAGCGATTGGGCTTGCGATTTGAGCGCCGCTTCACGGGGTACGGTGACCTTGAAACGGCACTCGCGCAGGTTTGAAGTTACAGGAACACGCGTTCCACGAACCAATAAGCACCTACGGCCGCAATGATTAACGACGCAGGGATCGCGATACGTTGGCGATACCAATCTTTGGAGCCAAACCAATAACCTACGGCGAGGAATGCAAGTGCAATCACGGTTAACTGGCCAAGCTCGACACCGACGTTGAAACCGATCAGAGCGGCAACAAACTGCCCTGCTGGAAGGCCAAATTCGCCAAGCACTGACGCGAAGCCAAGGCCGTGCAACAGGCCAAAGATAAAGATAATCACAGGTCGCCACGGGTTCATCTGTTTCGAGAACACATTTTCGATTGCAACGTAAACAATGGACGCCGCGATGATCGGCTCTACGATACTACCCGGAATTGTCACGATCCCAAGCGCGCCAAGCGCAAGAGTAACGGTGTGCGCAAGAGTGAAGGACGTCACTTGGATCAACAAAGGACGCAGCGCGGTAGAGAAGAAAAAGAGCCCTAAAACGAACAGGATGTGATCAAGTCCTTTGGGCAGGATGTGATCAAATCCAACGGGAATATATTGCGCAAAAACAGAGAAAAAGCCACGCGCTTCGCCACCCGCAATCAAAATCTCGGGGCTCGTCTCACCCCCTGCAATATAGCCTGTGAAAGGGTTTTCCGGTCCGATTTGACGGAGCAACAACGACCCGTACCCATCAGGCCAAGTCAGCTGCATTGTGCTTGGCTCACCGGAAACAGAAGCGCGAAGTTCCAGTTGCGAGGTACGTGGCAATTCGACATCGCCAATCTCAGGAATGTCCAAGCTACTGATTTGCATAGGGATTGCATCGCCATCTACATTGAGTGTCAGCGCACCAAGCATTTGTGGCGCAAAGGCACGCATGCGTTCATCAAGCTCAGCGGCGCTGAGCGCGCGCAACGCATCATAGTCAGCGGCTTGAGGAACGTCATCTGTATCCTCTGCGCTATCAAGATCGATTCCAGCGAGAAAACTCTCAAGCGTGATACGCAGACTGAAGATCGCCTCACCCTTCTCCACACTTAAATCGCCGACTGTCGCCCCGACCTCGTGACCACGCGCGGACGTCATTGTGATCAGCAAAAGGGTTGACACTGCCAGCATCTGCACCAGCATGTTTTTAACGTTATAGAAAGCAGACATAATGAACCTCAAGAACCTCCTCGTTGCCGCATCGATGACTTTCGTCGCAGCACCGCTCGTTGCACATGAGTTTTGGATTGATAGCAAGAAGTATCAAGTCGAAATTGGCGAAAACATCGCGGCCTTCACGAAAAACGGGCAGAATTTCAAAGGTGTGGATCTGGCTTACTTTACCCGTCGCGTGGTTCTGTTTGATCGTATCGATGCGGATGGCCGAATGGCAGTTGTACCGCGCTTGGGCGATTCACCGGTGTTTGACAAAGCGGTTGAAAACGAAGGGTTATTAACGCTGGTGTATCAAAGCACACCTGACAAACTGACGTATAAAGAATGGGCGAAATTCGACAAATTCGCGAAGCACAAAGCCTTTGGCGATGTGTTGGAAAAACACCGCGCACGCGGTTTGAATGAAGAAGAATTCAAAGAAACCTATTCACGCTTTGCCAAAGGCTTGTTCGCAGTCGGAAGCGGCGCGGGACAAGATGCGCAGCAAGGGTTGGAAGTAGAAATCGTCGCACTCAAAAACCCATACACGGATGACGTGAGTGAAGGTTTGCCAGTGCAAGTGTTCTACCGTGAAATGCCTCGGATAAACGCGCAGGTCGAAATTTTTGAACGCTCAGCGGACGGTGTTACAGAGGTCTCAACGGTTCAAACCAATGCGCAAGGCATCGCAATTGTCCCTGTTAAATCAGGCTATGCATATCTGCTCGACAACGTCGTTCTGCGCAAACCCAGTAAAGCACTGGCCGCAGAAACTGGCGCAGTTTGGGAAACACTTTGGGCCGCACTGACCTTCGAGGTGCGTTAAACCCCTTGCGAGCCTGACACGCTCGCGGCACTAAGACATGATGAGCGACACACCAGATATCCTTTGCATCGGCTCCGTTCTTTGGGACGTGATCGGGCGATCAAACAGTTCCATGCGCCAAGGCAGCGATGTGCCGGGGCGTATCACGCAATTGCCAGGTGGCGTCGCGCTGAACATCGCGATGACCTTACGCCGTTTTGGATTGACCCCCGCCTTGTTAAGTGCAGTTGGCCAAGATACAGCAGGCGAGCAACTCATCGCAGAGACCGAAGCCATGGGGCTGATCTGCAAGCACTTGTATCGTTCGGCTGATCTGCCCACAGATAAATACATGGCCGTCGAGGGCGCGAACGGCTTGATTGCAGCCATCGCGGACGCACATTCGCTAGAGGCGGCAGGCGAAAAGATCCTTGCGCCGTTGCAAGACGCAACATTGGGCAGCTTGGACGCGCCCTACTCTGGATTGATCGCGCTCGATGGCAATCTCACGTTGACGCTGCTGAGCAAGATCGCGAAAGACCCGCTGTTCGCCAGTGCCGACCTGCGTGTTGCACCTGCGTCCCCCGGCAAAGCAGCACGCTTGCGTCCTTTTCTCGATCAAACGCGCGCGACGCTTTATGTGAACTTGGAGGAAGCAGAATTGTTGTGCCAGAAAAGTTTCGACACTGCGGCGGTTGCCGCACAAGCGCTCATCGCGCGTGGCGCAGCGCGTGCCTTGGTCACGCATGGCGGTAATCTCGCCGCAGAGGCGGATGCAAGCGGTTTGCGCCAAGCCACGCCGCCACAGGTTTTGGTGGCACGCGTCACAGGCGCGGGTGATACATTTATGGCAGCTCACATCAGCGCGGAACTCAGCGGCGCTCATAAGCAAGACGCACTAGAACAAGCGCTGCAAGCCGCCGCGCGTTACGTTTCAGGAGAGACAACACATTGAGCCCCCTTCCCTTCATCCGCTCCGCATCCGTTCAAGCCGCACAAGATGCCGGCACGCCCATTGTCGCGCTGGAATCAACGATCATTACGCATGGGATGCCCTACCCGCAAAACCTCGAAATGGCGCGCAAGGTTGAAGCCACCGTGCGCGCAGGCGGCGCAGAACCTGCGACAATCGCCGTTTTGGACGGGACTTTGCACATCGGGTTAGAAGACAACGTGTTGGAAACGCTGGCGCAAACCAAAGGGGCGGCAAAACTCAGCCGCGCCGATATTGCCGTTTGCATGGCCACAGGTGGCACAGGTGCGACGACAGTTGCCGCCACGATGATTGCGGCAAACCTTGCAGGGATTTCAGTTTTTGCGACGGGCGGTATTGGCGGTGTGCACCGCGGTGCAGAGGAAAGTTTTGATGTCTCTGCCGACTTGCAAGAACTCGCACAGACCGCTGTGACCGTTGTTGCGGCTGGCGCGAAGGCAATCTTGGATGTCTCGAAAACGCTGGAAGTTTTAGAAACGCTTGGAGTACCCGTCATCGCATATGGCCAAGACGCGGTACCGGCATTCTGGTCTTCGCAAAGCGTCTACAAAGCGCCTTTGCGGTTGGATACTGCTCGCGAAATCGCCAAGGCACATAAAATGCGCGGATTGCTCGGATTGCCGGGTGGGCAGTTGATCGCGAACCCTATTCCAGGCGATGCAGAAATTCCGCGTTCCGAGATGGAACCCGTGATCGAGCGTGCGCTCAAGGACACCGTAACGCATGGAATCACCGGAAAATCTGTGACGCCCTATCTTTTACAACGTGTGTTTGAGCTAACCGAAGGGCGTTCACTGACTGCAAACATCGCACTTGTGCTCAACAATGCAGCACTTGCTGCGCAGATTGCATGCGAAATGGCGGACAATAAAGCGTAAGTTTACGACCAGCCATTGTGCCTGTGCGATGCTGCGCTTAACTAAGCGTCAGTGACGTTTGGAATGACTTATGAACACCCCCTTTGATGAAAAACCACGCCGTCCGGGCTTGTTTGCCTCGCTGCGCGCGAGCTTTTTGACCGGATTGATCGTGATTGCCCCTGTGGGCCTGACCATCTGGCTGATTTGGTCAGTCATTGGCTGGATTGACGGGGTGGTTTTGCCACTTGTTCCTTATGATTTCCAACCCGAGAAATACATCGGCATCAATCTGCGCGGCATTGGCGTTATCATCTTTTTGCTGTTCACTATTGTGGTTGGCTGGCTCGCCAAGGGTTTGCTCGGTCGTTCACTTATTCGCATCGCCGAAAACATGGTGCAAAACGTGCCTGTTGTGCGCTCGATCTATTCGGGTGTGAAACAGATTGCCGAAACGGTTTTTGCGCAGTCAGAGCGCTCGTTCGAAAAGGCATGCTTGTTCGAGTATCCGCGCAAGGGTATTTGGGCGATAGGTTTTATTTCGACCACCGCAAAGGGCGAAGTCGCACAGCGCGCGACCACCAGCGGCGATTTGATCAGCGTGTTTGTTCCAACGACGCCGAACCCGACATCTGGCTTTTTGCTGTTTTTTCCACGCGAAGACATAATCGAGCTCGACATGAGCGTTGAAGATGCCGCGAAATTAGTGATTTCGGCTGGCCTGGTCTATCCCAACGAAAAAGACCCGAGCCAGCCAAAGAGCTAAGCTTCAGCTGAACATCGCCTGTAGATCAACGCTGCTGCGCTTGCCAACGTCATTGCGGTGCGTTTCGAGGAATGCCGATGCTGCTGCTTGCCCTGCCTGTTTGAGCGCGTTCAAGACAGATGGAATTGCCACAGTTTTTGTCGCGACCGACAATTCATTCATCAGAGCATCATCCGCAATCATGTGCACATGCACGCGTTTCATCGCACCGCCGTCCATTGTGCCATCGCTTATAAGACGTTGTACAAAAGAGATCGCACGCAACTCGCGCAAGAGCGACGTGTTAAAGCCGTTCTCATTGATCCGGTTCTGGATCGCTTGCGCAGTTTGTGGCACCTCAGCACGCTCCAAAGGATTAATATTGATGATCAAAATATCTTCAGGATACTGTCGCTCAAACAATGGAAACAGCGGCGGGTTACCAGTGTAGCCCCCATCCCAATAGGCTTCGCCATTGACCTGCCCCCCTAGGCTCCCTCATTCATAACGAGAGTTTGCGGGTTTGGATTTCATATTCTTTAT